>NZ_JBSFUA010000004.1:0-257734 GCF_053591555.1 Crossiella sp. NPDC003009
CGTCGCCCCCCCCCCCGCCCCCCCCTCCCCTCGGCGGCGGCCCGGCCCCCCCCCCCCCACGACGCGAAAAAATCAGACCCGTCGCCTGGTCAAGAGCCCGGCGTGTCGCTGGCGCGCCACGCCTCTTTCGCGAAAAGTTGGCCGGTGGGTGAAGCTGCGCGAGCCGTGCCCCGTCCGGTCCCGGCCTGTCAGCCCTGGCTCGGCCCTGGCTGGCCTGCCCTAGCTCCGGTCCCGCCCCGGCCCTGATCTGCCCTGCGCTCGCCCCTTCCCCCTCGCTCCCGCTAGAGCGCGCCTACCAGGTCGCCACCCCATCGGGTGATTTCCTGGTCCAGGTCCAGGGGGAGGGTTTTGGGGTGGGCTCGCATGTCTTCGGTGACCTTGGCCAGGGGGACCAGCCAGGAGACCTCGAACTCCAGGCCGTCCGGGTCCTTGGCGTAGAGGGCCTTGGTGGTGATGTGGTCCGAGGCGCCGACCAGGGCTCCTGCCGCGCGCAGGCGCTCCGCGTAGTCGGCCAGCTCGGTGAGCGTGTTCACCGACCAGGCCAGGTGGTAGAGGCCCACGCTGGTGCGGCCCGCGGTGGACGGGCCGGCGTGGTCGCCGATCTGGAACAGGCCCAGGTCGTGGTCGTTGTCCGACTCGGGTGCCTGCAGGAAGGCCGCGCCAGGGAGCTGGTGCACCACTCGGAAACCGAGTACGTCCTGGTAGAAGGCCTGGCTGCGGGTCACGTCGCGGACGTAGAGGACTGCGTGGTTGAGACGCCGGATGGCCATCAGAGTTCCCTCCACTGGTAGTTCAAACTTCAACTTACTCCCTGAAGGGTTGACAAAGTTGACTCGATTGGTCGCAAATCGGTAACGCGGGGCAATGGGCGAGCGCTGTAGGCGGTGAGCGGCAACGATGCCGGGCCCGTCGGGCGGGAGGTCGTGATGGACAGGCATACGCGAATAACTCTGGGTAACCGTCCGATCGGGCAGTCGATCGGCCTGTCGGAAGGTCGGTCGATAACGAACGGGTCTGCAAACGGCGGCAATGGTCAACGGGTGGTTCGCACCCGGGTAGCGGGCAGTGGAAACATGTGGCCAATGAAGGCGCGCGTACTCGTGGTGGATGACGACCCTGCGCTGGCGGAGATGTTGACCATCGTGCTCCGCGGGGAAGGCTTCGACACCGCCGTCGTCGGGGACGGGACGCGGGCACTGCCCGCACTCCGCGAGCTCAAACCGGACCTTGTCCTGCTGGACCTGATGCTGCCAGGAATGAACGGCATCGACGTCTGCAAGGCCATCAGGTCCGAGTCGGGCATCCCCATCGTCATGCTCACAGCCAAGAGCGACACCGTGGACATCGTCCTCGGCCTGGAGTCCGGGGCCGACGACTACGTGGTGAAGCCGTTCAAGCCGAAGGAGCTGGTCGCGCGGATCCGGGCCAGGCTTCGCAGGACCGAGGCCGAACCGGCCGAGGTGCTCTCCATCGGCGATCTGACCATCGACGTGCCAGGCCACGAGGTCACCAGGGAGGGGAAGGCCATCCAGCTGACCCCGCTGGAGTTCGACCTGTTGGTCGCGCTGGCCCGCAAGCCGCGCCAGGTGTTCACCCGCGAGGTGCTCCTGGAACAGGTGTGGGGTTATCGGCACGCGGCGGACACCAGGCTGGTGAACGTGCACGTCCAGCGACTGCGCTCGAAGGTGGAGAAGGACCCGGAACGCCCGGAGGTCGTGCTGACCGTCCGCGGCGTGGGGTACAAGGCCGGTCCGCCGTGAGGCGTGCCGCCGGGACCGTCCTGTGTGGACGGTCGTGACGGCCCTCCAACGTCGGTTCCCGACCCTGGTCCGCAGGTGCAAGCGCCTGGCGTACCAGGGTCGGCGACGCTGGCTGGCCTTCGCCGCGCTGTGGCGACGTTCGCTGCAGCTGCGGGTCGTGGTGAGTACCCTCGCGCTGTCCTCCGCCGTGGTGTTCGTGCTGGGCATCGTGCTGCAGACCCAGGTCACCGACCGGCTGATGAACGCCAAGGAGAACGCGGCGATCGCGCAGGCCTTCCGCAGCGCCGAGGTGGTGCAGCGGGAGCTGCTGGCGGTCGACCCGGCCAACACCGAGCTGCTCGGGCAGCGGCTGGCCAGCGCGCTGACCAAACTGACCAGCCCTTCGCTGGAACGCGACGTGGCCAACCCGGCCGCTGGCGCCTTCGAGCCGGTGCTGGTCGACGGCGCCGCGCCGGTCGCGCCTGGCGCGCGGCCCGCCTATGCCGGGCAGATCAACGACGTGCCCAGCCGGCTGCGCGACGTCGTCCAGCAGGACGGCAAGGCCACCCAGATCAGCACGGTGACCAGGGACTCCGGCCGGGTCACCCTGCTCGTGGTCGGCCTGCCGGTGGCCAGCGCGGGCCGCGCGCTCCAGCTCTACCTGCTCTTCCCGCTCACCGCCGAGCAGCGCACCGTCGCGGTGGTGCAGTCCACCCTGGGCATCGGCGGCCTGGTGCTGCTGTTCCTGCTGGCCGGCATCACCAACCTGGTGACCAGGCAGGTGGTCCGCCCGGTGCGGCAGGCCGCCGAGGTCGCCGAGCGCTTCGCCGACGGCAAGCTGGACGAGCGCATGCACGCCATCGGCGAGGACGACGTGGCCAGGCTGGCCGACTCCTTCAACGAGATGGCCGCCAGCCTGCAACGCCAGATCCAGCAGCTGGAGGAGTTCGGCCAGCTCCAGCGCCGGTTCACCTCCGACGTCTCGCACGAGCTGCGCACCCCGCTGACCACGGTCCGGATGGCCGCCGACGTGCTGCACGCCTCCCGCGAGCAGTTCCCGCAGGGCCTGGCCCGCTCCACCGAGCTGCTGGTCGCCGAGCTGGACCGGTTCGAGGCGCTGCTGGCCGACCTGCTGGAGATCAGCCGCCTGGACGCCGGGGTCGCCGACCTGTCCGTGGACGCCATGGACGTGCGCAGCATCGTGCAGCGCGCGGTCGACTCGGTCCGGGTGATCTCCGGCAAGGCCGGGGTGCCGGTCGAGCTGTACCTGCCTGCCGAGGAGGTCACCGCCGAGGTGGACGCGCGCAGGCTGGAACGCATCCTGCGCAACCTGCTGGCCAACGCGATCGACCACGGCGAGGGCCGCCCGGTCCAGCTGCAGCTGGCCGCCGACCGGAACGCGATCGCCTTCACCGTGCGGGACTTCGGGGTCGGCCTGCGACCGGGCGAGGCCGAGCTGGTGTTCACCCGCTTCTGGCGCGCCGACCCCTCGCGGGACCGGCAGACCGGCGGAACCGGACTCGGGTTGTCGATCAGCATCGAGGACGCGCACCTGCACGGTGGCAGACTGGAGGCGTGGGGTGAGCTGGGCGAGGGCGCCTGCTTCCGGCTGACGCTGCCCCGCAGGCAGGACATCGAGCTGCACAGCGGCAGCCCGCTGCCACTGCCCCCGCCGCTGCCCGGCGGTGGCCGTCCGCAGGCGGTCGCGGCGGCCTTGGGCCGCGGAGGAGACGAGGACCAGCGCGAATGACCCGGCGACTGCTGGCGCTGTGCGCCATCGGCGGCGTGCTGCTGAGCACCGGTTGCGCCGCCATCCCCGAGTACACCGCGCCCAAACCGCTCAGCACCGCCACCGGGGACATCACCCGCACCTCCACGCCTGCCGGTCCGCAGGGCGGCGAGGACCCGGCCAACCTGGTCCGCAACTTCATCGGCGCCTCCGGCAAGCCGGAGGGCAGCAGGGCCGAGGCCAGGCAGTACCTGGTGCCGCCGCTGGACAAGTCCTGGGACGCCAACCGGCAGCTGACCGTCATCGAGGACAACTTCAACACCCAGGTGACCACCGACGGCGGGGTCGGCGACACCCAGACGGTGACCGTGCGCGGCCGCCGGATCGGCCAGCTCGGCACGGACAACGCCTTCGTGCCCGGTCAGGAGCCACTGGACCTCGAACTGCCGGTGAAGGTGGCCAAGCAGAAGGACGGCCAGTGGCGGATCCAGGAGCCGCCGGCGGAGATCCTGGTCGCCCGCACCGACATGGACGCCAACTACAAGCAGGTCCGGCTGGCCTTCTTCGACCCCAGCGGCACCTCGATCGTCCGGGACGCCCGCTACCTGCCGCTGCGCCCGAACAACACCCTGCCGCAGCGCACCATGGAGCTGCTGATCGGCGGCCCATCGGCCGCGCTGCGCACCGCCGTGCGCAGCGCGCTGCCCGGCGGGGTGAACCTGGACACCAACGTCACCGAGGACAACCAGGGCGCGATGTCGGTCAACCTGACCGGGCTCAACGAGGTGTCCAAGGAGGACCGGCAGCTGGTCGCCGCGCAGGTGGTGCTCTCCCTGCAGTCGGTGTCCAACAACCGGATCAAGCTGCAGAGCGACGGCGTGTCCATGATCCCGGACAAGCAGGAGTGGCGCCCCGGCGACGTGTCCAAGTACGAGCACAACTTCACGCTGAGCCCGGAGACCAACTACCTGGCCGTGGTCAACGGCGCGGTCCGGTACCTGCCCGGCGGCGAGCCGTTCCCCGGCCCGGCGGGCGGCGGCGAGCTGTCCGTGGTGACCGCGGCCCAGTCGCCCAAGGGGGACCGGCTGGCCGTGGTGGCCCGCTCCGGCGACAACGTGGCGCTGCGGGTGGGCGCGCCGACCGCGCTGCGCCAGGTGAGCCTGCCTGCCAACGAGCTGACCAGGCCGACCTGGCGGCCGGAGGGCCCTGAGCTGTGGACGGTGGTCGACCACAGCACGGTCATGCGGGTGGTGGAGTCCGGCGGGGTCTGGAAGCCGCAGCGGGTCAGCGCGGACGAGCTGACCAAGCTGGGGCCGGTCACCGACCTGCGGCTGTCCAGGGACGGCATCCGGATCGCGGCGGTGGCCGACGGCAGGCTGGTGGTCGGCTCGGTGGTCAAGGAGGGCGAGACCACCGCGATCCGCGCGGTCCGCCAGGTGGCCGCCGGGGCGCTGCCCAACGTGGTCGGCGTGGACTGGTGGCAGGCCGACCAGATGGTGGTGGCCACCGGCGGCAGCTCAGGGCAGGTGCTGCGGGTGCAGGCCGACGGGCAGTCCTGGGAACGGTTCCAGTCCACCAACCTTTCGCCCGGGTTCACCGCGATCACCGCCGCGCCCGGCCGCAACATCGTGGTCGCGGACCGGCGCGGGCTGTGGCAGTCCCAGGGACCGGATGAGCTGTGGAGCCAGGTCTCACCGAGCCTGCCCTTCGACGTGGTCCCGTTCTACCCCGGCTGACCTGCGGTTTGGGGACAACCAGCGCCCTGTGGACAGCGCGCCCCACGGCTCGGTGATCTGGCGCAGGCTGAACGGGTGCTCACCGCCCTGCTCGACCTCCTGCTGCCCCGCGTGTGCGCGGGCTGCCGCCGCACCGGCACGCCGTGGTGCCTGCCCTGCCGGGCCCGCTTCGCTGGCCTGTACCGGGTGCGGCTCGGCCTGCCCCGGCTGCCGCCCGTGCACGTGGTGGCGGAATATTCCGGCTCGGCCAGGGCCACCGTGCTGGCCTACAAGGAACGCCGCAGGCGCGACCTGGCCGCCGGGCTGGGGGCCGCGCTGGCCGCCGCGATACCCCGGCTGCCCCGCGGCAGCCCGGATTCCGAGGGCCACTGGTGGCTGGTGCCCGCACCCTCCCGGAGTGCGGCGGCCAGGGCAAGGGGTGGCTCGCACATGCTCAGGCTCACCGCGAGCATCGCCACGCACCTCGAACGAGCGAGCGCACTCCCCATCCTGGGACTCGACAGAACGGCAACAGACTCTGTTGGGCTCAGGCCGGATGAGCGGTTGGCCAACCTGCGGAACCGGGTACACCTGAGCGGGCGATGGTCCCCACCGCCAGGCACGCCGGTGCTGCTCGTTGACGACGTTGTCACCACCGGCGCGACCGCGGCCGTCTGCACCGGCGTGCTGCGCGCCGCGGGGTTGCGGGTGACCGGGCTGCTCGCCCTGACCGGACCGCCCGGCCGCCTTGAACCAGAGCTGGACCCCAAGAAAACACTGAGAAAAACCAGCAGGTCGGCGGGTCGCGGAACCTCTGGACGGGGTGAGCCGTTTGCGGAGTATGAGCCCGAGGAACCCCCCGTTCGGAGCACTGGGACTTCAGACAACGGTCTGCAATCCCATCCCCCGATCGAGTGATGGTGAGGAGGGTTTGGCGATCACCTGGGTGATCTTCGAGCACCACCGCTGGCCAGCTCTGGCCCCTGTTTGGTCGCGCACAGTCACGGCGTGCGGGGGATTGACGTCCTCCGTACAGGGGGCTGTTGCCTTCGGGGAACCAGGGCTAACGTGCTCCGCTATCAGCGACTCCGGGCTTGGGGAGGAGGCGAACAGCCCATGGACCTGGCGCCGGCAGGGAGCTGACAACCTCCGTCAGTTATCGGCGCCGCAATGACCGCTTTTCTGGCAACACCGCGCGACGCAAGGGAGGTCGTGTATGGACATCGTCGTCAAGGGCCGTAACGTCGAGGTGCCTGATCACTACCGGGAGCACGTTGCCGACAAGCTCTCCCGGCTCGGACGTTACGACAGGAAAGTTATCAGCTTCGACGTCGAGCTCTTCCACGAGCCCAACCGCAGGCAGATGAAGAACTGTCAGCGGGTAGAGATTACCGGTAAGGGTCGAGGCCCTGTCATCCGGGCCGAAGCATGCGCGGGCGACTTCTACGCCGCCCTCGACGCCGCCGTGAGCAAGCTGGAAGGCAGGCTCCGCAAAGCCCACGACCGCCGCCGTGTGCACCACGGCAGGCACGCCCCGAAGTCCGTGGCCGAGGCGACCGCGGCCACCGCCGCCACCCTCGTGCACGAGATCGACCATTCCGCCGGAAACGGCCAGGCGCAGCGGTCCAGGACCGCGCTGCTGGAGGCCACCGACCTCCCCTCCGGCGACGCCCAGGTGCCTGAGCAGCGCTGGGACAGCGACCAGTACGAGGAGTACCTGCCAGGACGCGTGGTCAGGGAAAAGGAGCACCCGGCCAAGCCCATGACCGTCGACCAGGCCCTCTACGAGATGGAACTGGTCGGACACGACTTCTACCTGTTCGCCTGCGCCGACAGCGGACGACCGAGCGTCGTCTACCGCCGTCGCGGCTTCGACTACGGCGTCATCCGCCTCGCCTGACCTCCCTCCCCAACTCCGCCAGCCATCCGATGGCCCCCGTTCGGCTGAACGCCGCACGGGGGCCATCCGTTGTCTACCGACGGGCGGAGGTCGTCGAACACCGTATTGGCGCACTCTGGGCAGGCTGCCGGGTTTCTGGTTTTCTGGAGTTCATGGCAGCCGGTGTTGGCTGGTTGCCTACGATGACATCAAGGCGTCCTGTCCAGGGGCGCATCCGATCAGCTAGTGAGGTCGACCTCGGATGGTCCTGTCCCGACTGCTCCGCGCCGGCGAAGGCAAGACGCTCAAGCGGCTCCGCTCGATCGCGACACACATCGACTCCCTGGAGGACGATGTCGTCGACCTGTCCGACGCCGAGCTGCGGGGGAAGACCGAGGAGTTCAAAAAACGCCACGCCGACGGCGAGTCCCTGGACGAGCTGCTCCCGGAGGCCTTCGCGGTCGCCCGTGAAGCAGCCAAGCGGGTGCTCGGCCAGCGGCACTACACCGTCCAGCTCATGGGCGGCGCGGCGCTGCACCTCGGCCAGATCTCGGAGATGAAGACCGGTGAGGGCAAGACCCTGACCTGTGTGCCACCCGCCTATCTCAACGCCATCGCGGGCAAGGGTGTGCACGTGGTCACGGTCAACGACTACCTGGCCAAGCGCGACGCGGAGTGGATGGGCCGCGTGCACCGCTTCCTCGGCCTGGAGGTCGGCGCGATCCTGTCCTCGATGACCCCGGACCAGCGCCGGACCGCCTACCACGCGGACATCACCTACGGCACGAACAACGAGTTCGGCTTCGACTACCTGCGCGACAACATGGCCTGGAGCCTGGAGGAGTGCGTCCAGCGCGGCCACAACTACGCCATCGTCGACGAGGTGGACTCCATCCTGGTCGACGAGGCCAGGACGCCGCTGATCATCTCCGGCCCGGCTGACCAGTCCTCGCGCTGGTACCAGGAGTTCGCCCGGATCATCCCGCTGATGAAGAAGGACGTGCACTACGAGGTCGACGAGCGCAAGCGCACCGTCGGCGTCTCGGAGGAGGGCGTCACCTTCGTCGAGGACCAGCTGGGCATCGAGAACCTGTACGAGGCGGCCAACACCCCGCTGGTGGGCTACCTCAACAACGCGATCAAGGCCAAGGAACTCTTCCTGCGCGACAAGGACTACATCGTCCGCGACGGCGAGGTCCTGATCGTGGACGAGTTCACCGGCCGCGTGCTGGCCGGTCGCCGCTACAACGAGGGCATGCACCAGGCCATCGAGGCCAAGGAGAAGGTGGAGATCAAGGCCGAGAACCAGACCCTGGCCACGATCACCCTGCAGAACTACTTCCGCCTCTACGACAAGCTCTCCGGCATGACCGGCACCGCCCAGACCGAGGCGGCCGAGCTGCACCAGATCTACAAGCTCGGCGTGGTGCCCATCCCGACCAACCGGCCGATGCAGCGCAAGGACCAGGGCGACCTGATCTACAAGACCGAGGCGGCCAAGTTCGAGGCGGTCGCCGAGGACATCGCCGAGCGGCACGAGAAGGGCCAGCCGGTGCTGGTCGGCACCACCTCGGTGGAGCGCTCGGAGTACCTGTCCAAGCTGCTGGTGCAGAAGGGCATCCCGCACGAGGTGCTCAACGCCAAGCACCACGAGCGGGAGGCGGCGATCATCGCCCTCGCCGGGCACAAGGGCGCGGTCACGGTGGCCACCAACATGGCCGGTCGAGGCACCGACATCATGCTCGGCGGCAACCCCGAGTTCATGGCCGACATGGAGCTGCGCGCCCGCGGCCTGGATCCGGTGACCACGCCGGAGGAGTACGACAAGCTCTACCCGCAGGCGGTCGAGGAGGCCAAGGAGGCCGTCAAGGCCGAGGCCGAGGAGGTCCGCGACGCGGGCGGGCTGTACGTGCTGGGCACCGAGCGGCACGAGTCCCGCCGCATCGACAACCAGCTGCGTGGCCGCTCCGGCCGTCAGGGCGACCCCGGCGAGTCCCGGTTCTACCTGTCGCTGGGCGATGAGCTGATGCGGCGGTTCAACGCCAGCATGGTCGAGATGGTGATGACCAGGCTGAAGGTGCCGGAGGACGTGCCGATCGAGGCGAAGATGGTCAGCAAGGCCATCCAGAGCGCGCAGACCCAGGTCGAGCAGCAGAACTTCGAGATCCGCAAGAACGTCCTCAAGTACGACGAGGTCATGAACAAGCAGCGCACGGTGATCTACGCCGAGCGCCGCCGGGTGCTGGAGGGCGAGGACCTCCAGGAGCAGATCACCAACATGATCACCGACACGGCGACCGCCTACGTCGAGGGCGCCACCTCCGGCGGCTACTCCGAGGACTGGGACCTCGAGCAGCTGTGGACGGCGCTGAAGACGCTGTACCCGATCTCGCTGGACTGGAAGCAGATCCTTGAGGAGGAAGAGGACCTCGACAAGGAGAAGCTGACCCAGCTGGTCGTCGACGACATCCTCAAGGCCTACCGCGAGCGCGAGGCCGACATCGACAGCCGGGTCGGCGAGGGCGCGATGCGCGAGCTGGAGCGCCGGGTGCTGCTGTCGGTGCTGGACCGCAAGTGGCGCGAGCACCTCTACGAGATGGACTACCTCAAGGAGGGCATCGGCCTGCGCGCGATGGCCCAGCGCGACCCGCTGATCGAGTACCAGCGCGAGGGCTTCGACATGTTCAACGCGATGCTGGACGCGTTGAAGGAGGAGTCGGTCGGCTTCCTGTTCAACCTGCAGGTCGAGGCGGTGGAGCCGGAGGATGCTCCCGGGCAGCAGCCGGAGCCCGAGATCGACAACGGCCCGCCGACCACCATCCTCCCGGTCATCCAGCCGATGGAAGCTCCCGCGGGCCCGGCGATGAGCCAGCTCGACGCGGGCAACCAGATCCCGCCCGCCCTGCGCGGCAAGGGACTCGGCGGCCCCGGTCAGCAGCACCTGACCTACTCCGGCCCGGCCGAGGACGGCGGCGTGGAGTCCCACGGCGACGCTGAGGACGACGACCAGGGCGGCACCCGCCGCGAACGCCGCGCCGCCGCCCGCGCCGCCAACAAGAAGCGCCGCCGGTAACGCCCAGCCGACGCCGGCAGGCCGCGACCGCGGCCGACCGGCCCGGCAAGCGCTGACCCGAACCGCACGCGGCACCCGGTCCCCACCAGGACCGGGTGCCGCGTTCGTCTTGCTCACAACAGCGCCAGCGCGGTGGCCAGCCACTCCTCCCCGCGCCGCTCCAGCCGTCCCGCGATCGCCCGCACCCGCCCGCCACCGGAGGCCGTTCCGTTGGCCTCGATCACCTGCCACACCGGCGAGCTCACGTGCACCGTCCGCAGCCGGTAGCTCACCGGGCCCCGGTGTGGCCGGGCCAGGAACGCCTCGAACACCCGCCTGCTCACCATCGGCCGCAGCTGCCACAGCGGCCGGTGCCCGCCCAGCACCTCCAGCGCCACCACGAACAACCGCCACACCATCTCCCGCCGGGGATCCGGCGGCGGTGGCGCGGGCCGCCACAGGTCAAGGGCCAGCTGGCTCGCGTCGTGGAAGCGGGGCGCCGGGATCACCCGGTCCAGCCGGTGCAGCCGGGGCCGCGGCAGTTGCTCGCATCGCATGCCGAACAGAGCGGACCGGGCGGCCCGGGATACCGGGAGCACCCGGCAAGGTGATTTAGGGTGACCCGCGTGGACCTTGTCGCACTGCTCGTCGACTACGGCGGCGTGCTCACCGACTGGGGCGACGACCCCGCCGCCGCCGAACCCCCGCTCTTCGGCGTGCTGCGCAGGGCACGGGCGGCCGGGCTGCGGACCGCCTTGCTGTCCAACGCCGAGGGGCCGGGGCCGGATCCGGACAGCCCGTTCGGCGCGCTGTTCGACGCCATGGTGCTCTCCGGCGAGGTGGGCATCGCCAAACCGGACGAGCGGGTCTACCGGCTGACCGCGGACCGGCTGGGGCTCGAGCCCGGTCAGTGCGTGTTCGTGGACGACCTGCGGGTCAACGTGCGCGCGGCCGCGGCCACCGGCATGGTCGGCGTGCACCACACCACCGTGGCCGGCACCGTGGCGGAGCTGGAAACCCTGTTCGGCCGCGAGCTAGGCGGGTAGGCGGCCCAGTGCCGCCTTGGCCGCGTCGATGAGCTTCTGGTCGTCGGCGATGACCGTCTTCAGCCTGATCTCCACCAGGTACTTCTCGGTGGCCACGTAGATCGTGCCGCCGTCGGGGATCTGCGCGGCCGGGTGGTAGACCGCGGACAGGCCGACGCCCTCCAGCTTGCGGCTGATCAGGACGTTCTGGTTGATCCGGTTGATCAGGTCGGGGGTGCTGGGCCCGGCCGAGCCGTAGATGTTGATCCAGCCGCTGTACCGGTCGCCGTCGGCGGCGTCGTAGTAGCAGCTGCGCGCCGGACCCTGGCCCTCCAGCTCGACCACGGCGTTGCGGCCGGTCCGGGTCGGCTTGTCGATCATGGTGGTGAACTCTTCCGCGGTGAGCAGGCACTCGTCCGCGACCACCCCGGTCACCAGCGGCACCGAGCCCAGCGTCTGCGGCGCCACCGAGCCCGCCGGCGCCCGCTGGGTGGGGGTGCCGGTGCGGTTGGTGGGGGAGAGCGCGATGTTGTCCGGCAGCTCCGCGGTGCCGGGGATGACGTTCATGCAGCCCGCCAGCACCGCACCGGCCACGGCCAGCGGGACCAGGGCGGTCAGCAGTTCACGGCTCGCACGCACGGGCCCCACGGTAGGCCAGGCTCAGTGAGATCCCCGTCTGACCAACTCGAAGCAGAGCACGGCCGCGGCGGTGGCCACGTTCAGCGACTCCACCCCGCCGGCCATCGGGATCGACACCCAGCCGTGCACCTGCCGGGAGACCTCCGGCGACAGGCCAGCGGTCTCCCCGCCCATGACGAAGGCGACCCGGCGCGGGAAGTTCGCGGTGAACAGGGTGTCCTTGGCGCCGGCGTCCATGCCGAACAACCGATACCCGGCCGCGCGCAGCTCGCCTGCCGCCTCGCCCGCGGTGGCCGTCTTGAGGATCGGCGCGTGGAAGGCCACTCCGGCCGATGCCTTCACCACCAGCGGGTCGATGCTGGCCACGCCCCGGCGCGGCACCACGATGCCGCCGATCCCGGCCGCGGTGGCCGCGCGCAGGATCATGCCCACGTTGGCCGGGGTGGTGACCCCGTCCAGCAGCAGCACCGAGTCGGGCAGCCGTCCGGCCGAGAGCGCGGCGCTGAGCGGGCGCATCCGGGTGGCGACCACGTCGGCCAGCACACCCTGGTCCTGCTTGCCGTTGCCGGCCAGCACCTTCACCCGCTGCGCGGTGGCCCGCTGCACCGGCACCCCGCGCCTGGCGGCCGCGGCCAGGATCTCCTGGGCGGCCGGACCGCGGGCGTTGTCGGCGAGCATGACCTTGTCGACCTCGAGCCGGTCGTCGGCCAGCGCCTCCAGCACGGGTTTGCGGCCGTAGACGGTGACGAACCGATCTTTCGGGGACACAGCAGGTTGCACGAAGGCACAGGTTACGCGTTCAGCAGATGTGATCACCGGTCCGCTCCTGCCCCTGGGTGTGCCAGGATCGCTGACATGCCCGACCGGTTGTCTGCCCTGGACGCGTCCTTCCTCTACCTGGAGGACTCGACGACGCCCATGCACGTGGGCGGGGTGGCCGTCTTCCGCAGGCCGCGCTCGGGCTTCGACTACGACCGGCTGGTCGGCCTGATCGAGCAGCGGCTCGGCCTGGTGCCGCGCTACCGGCAGCGGGTCACCCAGGTGCCGGGCAGGCTGGCCCGGCCGGTGTGGACCGACGACCCCGACTTCGACATCACCTACCACGTGCGCCGCTCCGCCCTGCCCAAGCCGGGCAGCGAGCACCAGCTGCACGAGCTGGTCGCCAGGCTGATGTCCCGGCCACTGGACCACACCCGCCCGCTGTGGGAGGTCTACCTGGTCGAGGGCCTGGCCAAGAACCGGGCCGCGGTGATCACCAAGACGCACCAGGCGATGGTGGACGGCGCGGGCGCGATCGACCTGACCCAGGTGATCCTGGACGTCTCGCCCTCGCCCCGCAAAGGCGGCGAGGAGCTGTGGATGCCGCAGCCCGAGCCGAGCACCGCGCAGCTGGTGCTGGACGCGATGGCCGAGATAGTGCAGCGACCGGGCGAGCTGGTGGAGAACATGCGGGCGGCCGCGCTGGACGCCGCGGCCACCGTGCGCAAGGTGGGCGACGCGGTCGGCGGCCTGGCCTCCGCGCTGGGCACCGCCTACCGCCCGGCCCCCGGCAGCCCGCTGAACTCCCGGATCGGCACCCAGCGCCGGTACGCGGTGGCCCGCACCCGGCTGGAGGACTACCGCGCGGTGCGCCGCCGTCACGGCGGCACGGTCAACGACGTGATCCTCACCGTGCTGACCGGCGCGCTGCGCACCTGGCTGCTCTCCAGGGGCGAGGCGGTCACCTCCTCCACCACCATCCGCGCCATGGTGCCGCTCTCGATCAGGGAGACCGAGGGCGGCGACAGCGGGGCCGGCAGCGGTGTCGCGGGCAACAAGGTGTCCTCGTACCTGCTGGACCTGCCGGTGGGCGAGCCGAACGCGGTGGTCCGGCTGCACCACGTCAGCCACGCCATGCGCGCGCACCAGGAGTCCGGCCAGTCGGTGGCCGCGGACGCGCTGGTCCGGCTGTCCGGGTTCGCCCCGCCCACCCTGCACGCGCTGGGCGCCCGCGCGGCCAGCTCCTTCTCCCGGCGGATCTTCAACCTGGTGGTGACCAACGTGCCGGGGCCGCAGGTCCCGCTGTATGCCGCGGGAGCGAGGATGATGGAGATGTTCCCGGTCGTCCCGTTGGCGATGAACCAGGCACTGTCCATCGGGGTCACCTCCTACGACGGCGGTGTCTACTTCGGACTCAACGCCGACCGGGACGCCATGTCGGATGTGGACGTGCTCGCGAGCATGGTCGAGGAGTCCTTGGAGGAACTGGTGGGAGCGGTCTCGGCATGAGGGTCTACATCCCGGCGACGGTGCCGATGTTGCGCAAGCTGGTGGAGCAGGGCGAGATCTTCGCGATCGGCCAGACGGCCTTCGCGCTCACCCCGATGCTGCGGGAGTCCTACGCGGCAGGCGACACCGAGGAACTGGAGTACGCGGCGATGACCGAGGCCGGGCGCGCCTCGCTCCGGCTGCTCGCCGCCGAGCTGGAGAACGGGGACAAGCCGCCGCTGCGCCGCGCGGTGATCTCCGCCGACGTGGAGGGCGTCACGCTGCGGCCCGACCTGGACTACGCGGTGGTGAAGCTGCCCGGCGTGGTGCCGCTGTCGGCGGTGGCCGCGGTGCACGTGGACGGGGCCGACGCCGAGGACGCGGTCCGGGACGCCTCCGGCGTGGTGGACGCGGCCGACATGGGCGATCCGGACGCGGAGTTCCTGCTCGGTGAGGCCGAGGACCACGAGCTCCAGTGGTACGCCACCCAGGAGCTGCCGTTCCTGCTGGAACTGATGTAACTGAAACGGGCTACCGGGCGTTCAATCTCACGCCGGGGTGGGCGGTTACCTGCCGGTACGGATGTAAGGATGGGCCGTACCGACCCGTCCCATGTCTGCGCAAGGAGGCGCCACACCATGGACGCCATCACGTCCGTCCCGGCCCCGGTGAACGAGCCCGTTCGCGGCTACGCGCCCGGCTCTCCCGAGCGTGCCTCGCTCCAGCGGCGGATCGCCGAGCTGGAGGCCGAGCAGCTCGAACTGACCATGACCATCGGTGGTCAGCAGCGGATGGCCGGTGGCGAGCAGGTCAAGGTGGTCCAGCCGCACGACCACCAGCACGTGCTGGGCGTCACCGCGCAGGCCACCAAGGACGACGTGGCCGCCGCGGTGCGCGCGGCCAAGGAGGCCGCCCCGGCGTGGCGCGACCTGCCCTTCGACGAGCGGGCCGCGGTGCTGCTGCGCGCCGCCGACCTGCTGGCGGGCCCGTGGCGGGACACCATCAACGCGGCCACCATCCTCGGCCAGTCCAAGTCGGCCCAGCAGGCCGAGATCGACGCCGCCTGCGAGTTCATCGACTTCCTGCGCTTCAACGTGCAGTTCGGCCGCCAGCTGATCGCCGAGCAGCCGATCTCCGCGCCGGGCATGTGGAACCGGTTCGACCACCGCCCGCTGGACGGCTTCACCGTCGCGATCACCCCGTTCAACTTCACCGCCATCGCCGGCAACCTGCCGCTGTCGCCCGCGCTGATGGGCAACACCGTGGTGTGGAAGCCCTCGCCGACCCAGCAGCTGGCCGCGCACCACACCATGCGGCTGCTGGAGGCAGCGGGCCTGCCCGCCGGCGTGATCAACCTGGTCACCGGTGACGGGCACGCGGTGAGCGAGGTCGCGCTGACCGACCCCGAGTTCGCCGGGCTGCACTTCACCGGCTCCACCGCGACCTTCAAGGCGCTGTGGCAGAACATCGCGGGCAACCTGGACAACTACCGCAGCTACCCGCGCCTGGTCGGTGAGACCGGCGGCAAGGACTTCATCGTCGCGCACCCCTCGGCCGATCCGACCGCGGTGGCCGTCGGCGTGGTCCGCGGCGCGTTCGAGTACCAGGGCCAGAAGTGCTCGGCGGCCAGCCGCGCCTACCTGCCGCGCTCGCTGTGGGAGGGCGGCCTGCGCGAGCAGATCGCCGACCTGACCAAGCAGATCACCTACGGCGACGTCACCGACTTCAGCTTCTTCGGCGGCGCGGTGATCGACGCGCGGGCCTTCGCCAAGCACAAGGACGCGCTGGCCAAGGCCGCGGCCGACCCGACCATCGAGGTGCTGGCCGGCGGCACCTGCGACGACTCGGTCGGCTACTTCGTGCAGCCGACGGTGCTGGTCGGCACCGACCCGATGAACGAGGTGTTCACCACCGAGTACTTCGGGCCGATCATCGCGGTGCACGTCTACGAGGACGCCGACTACGCCAAGGTGCTGGAGCTGGCTGACAACTCCACCCCGTACGCGCTCACCGGCGCCGTCTTCGCCACCGACCGCACCGCGATCGAGCAGGCGCACCGGGCGCTGCGCTTCGCGGCGGGCAACTTCTACGTCAACGACAAGCCCACCGGCGCGGTGGTCGGCCAGCAGCCCTTCGGCGGCAGCCGCGGCTCCGGCACCAACGACAAGGCCGGTTCGGTGCTGAACCTGCTGCGCTGGACCAGCCCGCGCTCGATCAAGGAGACCTTCGTGCCGCCGACGGCGACCGGGTACCCGCACATGGGCTGAGCCCCCACAACGACGAACGGCCCGCCGCGATCCGATCGCGGCGGGCCGTTTCGCGTTGTCTCAGCTGGACTGGCCGAGCTGAGCGAGCGGGGGTGCGGCGACGTCCACCGGCTTGCCCCAGTCCTGGAACTTGGCGTCCAGGGTGGTGGTGAACTCGACCTTGCCGGTCTCGGTGGCCCGCCAGCGCAGCGGCAGGTTGTTCGCATCCAGCCAGATCTCGTGCTTCATGGCGTTCCGGTTGAGCTTGACCTTCGACTCCAGACTGGCCTTGGCCTGCTTGTCCGAGGTCGCCGCGGCGGCCTTGGCGTAGTCGACGGTGACCGTGTAGCGGGTGGCGGCCACGCCGTCGACCGGCTCGGCGGCCGAGGAGTCGAGCTGCCCGGCCGCGGCGAAGTGCACGATGCCCCGGCTTGGATCGCTCAGCTCGGTCAACTTCAGCACGACCACCGACATGATCTTCGAGAAGGAGTCCTCGCTGTCGGGTTTGATCAGCCGCCACGGCTTGCCGGGGGTCTCCTCCTCCTGGTCCGGACTGTTCAGGTACCACTCCGTGGGCAGCCGCACGACCGTCATGGTCTTGCCTTCCTCCTTGGCGACCATCGCGGAGGAGACCCGGCCGCCGCTCTCGAAGAGGAGCTGGGTCTTGGTCTCGGTCGCCTTGTCGGGCTTACGCGAGTCGGTGGCCGCGACGCTGAGGTGGACCGTCTTCTTCGCCAGCATGGCCGCGTTGACCGCGGTGGCGAGCTCGGCCGGGCTGGCCAGCTTGGCCGCTGCGGCCGAGCTTGAGGTGGGCGCGGGGGACTGGGCGGCGGGCGAGCCACCGGAGCAGGCGGCGAGCGCGGTCAGGGTGAGGGCGCTCGCGGCTGCCGCGAGCAGGGTGGTGCGCATGGGGTGTCCTTCGGTGGTTTTTGTGACCGGGTCAGCGGATCTGGTTCGCGGGCGGGGCCGCGATCTCGACCGGCTTGCCCCAGTCCTGGTACTGGATGTCCGTGGTGGCCGGCGTGCTGCCCTCGCGGGTCTGCTGCACCCACCAGCGCACCGGCAGGTGGTCGGCGTCCAGCCAGACCTCGTGCTTGGCGGTGGTCCAGCCCTTGTCGGCCCGGTCGGTCAGCCGGGCCTTGGCGGTCCGGTCGGTGGTCGCCTCGGCGGCCCGGCGCAGGTCGACGGTGAAGGTGTACTTGACCGTGCGCCTGCGGTTCAGCTCGTCGTCAGCGGCGCTGTCCAGCGTGCCGATCGAGCCCAGCAGGCCGAGCTGCCTGCTCGGCTCGGTCAGCCAGGACATGCCGCGCTTCAGCGGCTCAGCGGTGTAGGCCAGCTCGGGGTCGTCGTCGCCGCGGGCCTGGAGCCACGGCTGCGACTGGTGGTCCTCGGCGCTCTCCTTGGACCAGACGAACGTGCCCTCCGGCACCGTGACCACGGTGAACGGCCAGGGGGTCGCCTCGGCGGCGAAGTAGGAGTCCACCTGCCCGCCGGGCGCCAGCCGGAGCCGGCCCTGGTACCGCACGCTGAACTTGGCGCTGTCCGGGTCGATGAACACACCGTGGTGGCTCGCCGTCTTCTTGGCCAGCATCGCGCCGTTGACCTTGGCCGCGAACTCCGCGACATTGCCGATCTTGGGCAGTCCGGCCGGCGCGGGCGGGGCGCTCGTGCAGCCGGTCAGCAGAAATGCGCCCGCGACGGCGAGCAGCAGTGGACGCATCCGTGTTCCCCCCAGAAGACTGTGCCGGGCGCGCAGTACGACGCCACGACGTCCCCCCTGGTCGTCGCAGGCGCCGTACCGCTGCCCTCCCCCCAGCAGCCGACCGGTTACGGCCGGCGAGCCTGCTGGTGTTCCCCCTGGAGAAGAACCTAAAGAAACCCGCTGACGCCTCGCTGTCGCCGAACTAGCCGCCGCGTTAGCCGGTCGGTTAGCTCGGGTCAGTCGGCCAGTTCGTCCTTGCCCGCGCGGGAGACCAGCAGCCTGCGTAGCGAGACGATCCGGTCCGCGGTCGGCCCGCCCTGCGCGAGCAGGGTCTCCAGCGCGCAGTCCGGGTCGGCAGGCGGGCCGAGGTGGCCGCAGTTGACCGGGCACTCCTCGGCCGTCGCGGCCAGGTCGTCGAAGTGCTTGACCAGGTCGTCCGGCTTGACGTGGGCCAGGCCGAAGGAGCGGATGCCGGGGGTGTCGATCACCCAGCCGCCCACCTCCGGCGGCAGCGGCAGGGCCAGCGTGGAGGTCGAGGTGTGCCTGCCCTTGCCGACCCCGCTGACCACGCCGGTGGCCCGGTCCACCCCCGGCAGCAGCTTGTTGACCAGGGTGGACTTGCCCACGCCGGAGTGGCCGACCAGCGCGGAGACCTGTCCGGCCAGCAGCGCGCGCAGCTCGGCCGGCTCCTCGTCGAAGCGGGTGACCACCACCCGCAGGTCCAGCCCGGAGTAGGCGGCGAGCAGGGCTTCCGCCCCGGCCAGGTCGGCCTTGGTCAGGCACAGCACCGGGTCCAGCTTGCCCGCGTAGGCGGCGACCAGGCAGCGGTCGATGAAGCCGGGGCGCGGCGGCGGGTCGGCCAGCGCGACCACGATCACCAGCTGGCTGGCGTTGGCCACCACCACCCGCTCGGTGTCGTCGGTGTCGTCGGCGGTGCGGCGCAGCACGCTGCTGCGCTCGCTCACCCGGACGATCCTGGCCAGCGTGTCGGTCTGGCCGGAGGTGTCGCCGACCAGGTCCACCTGGTCACCGACCACGATCGGCGTGCGGCCCAGCTCGCGGGCGCGCATCGCGGTCACCTTGCGGCTGGGATCACCGCCGACCGCGCAGGTCCACCGGCCGCGGTCCACGGTGATCACCATGGCCTGCTCGGCGTCGGCGTGCTTGGGCCGCTGCTTGCTGCGCGGCCGGGTGCCCTTGCCGGGGCGCACCCGCACATCGGACTCGTCCAGGTTGCGCCAGCCCTGCTTCACCGTGCCACCCCGATCATCCGGCGACCCCGACCGGCTGGCCGAGCATGGCCGACCACATCCCGCGGAAGTCCGGGATGGTCTTGGTGGTGCTGAGGATGTCGTCGACCAGCACACCCGGCACCACCAGGCCGAGGATCGCGCCCGCGGTGGCCATCCGGTGGTCCGCGTAGGCCTGCCAGGGCCCGCCGGTCAGCGGCCGGGGGTTGATGCGCAGGCCGTCCTCGGTCTCCTCCACCGCGCAGCCCAGGCCGCTGAGCTCGGCGCGCAGCGCGGCCAGCCGGTCGGTCTCGTGGCCGCGGATGTGCGCCACCCCGCGCAGGTGGGACGGGCCCTCGGCGAGCGCGCACAGCGCGGCCACGGTCGGGGTCAGCTCGGAGACGTCGCGCAGGTCGGCGTCGATGCCCTGGAGGCGGTCGGGGCCGCGCACGGTCAGGCCGTCGGCGGTCAGCGCCACCTGGCAGCCCATCCGGCCCAGCAGCTCGCGGATGCCGTCCCCGGCCTGGGTGGTCTCGGCGGGCCAGTGCGGCACGGTGACCTCGCCGCCGGTGACCGCGGCCGCGGCCAGGAACGGGGTGGCGTTGGACAGGTCCGGTTCGATCACCAGGTCGCGCGCGGTGACCGGGCCGGGCAGCACGGTCCAGGTGTCCGCCTCGGCGGTGTCCACGATGACCCCGGCGGCGCGCAGCATCCGCACGGTCATCTCGATGTGCGGCAGCGAGGGCACCGGCTTGCCGCGGTGCCGGACGATCACGCCGCGGTCGTAGCGGGCGCCTGCCAGCAGCAGCCCGGAGACGAACTGGGAGGAGCCGGAGGCGTCGATGGTCACCTCGCCGCCGCCCAGCCCGCCCTGGCCGTGCACGGTGAACGGCAGCGCCTCGCCGGTGATCTCCGCGCCCAGCGCGCGCAGCGCGTCCAGCACGGTGCCCATCGGGCGCAGCCGGGCGTGCGGGTCGCCGTCGAAGCGGATCTCGCCCTCGGCCAGCACGCCCACCGGCGGCAGGAAGCGCATGACCGTGCCGGCCAGCCCGCAGTCCACCTCGGCCGGACCGGCCAGCGGGGCGGGGGTGACCGTCCAGGAGCCGTCGGCCGGGTTGTCGGCCACGCCGACGCCCAGCGCGCGCAGGGCCTGGGCCATCAGCAGGGTGTCCCGGCTGCGCAACGGCGCGTGCAGGGTCGAGGAGTCCTCGGCGAGCGCGGCGAGCACCAGCGCCCGGTTGGTGATCGACTTCGAGCCGGGAACCGGCACGGTCGCGCGCACTGGCCCCTCGGCGACCGGCGCGGACCACGGAGTGCTGACGGTGGCGTTCACCCGCACATCGTCCCCTATGCCGCTGAACATGCTCTGAACAGCCTCGACCCGATCCGGTTCGCGCTATCTTGCACCGCAAGGTACCTTGCGTTCATGACGCAAGATCCGCAGCTGCTCGCCCAGCTCCGCCGGGGCGTGATCGAGCACTGTGTGCTGGCCCTGCTGGCCAGGGGCCCGCGCTACGGCTTCGACCTGGTCCGCGAGCTGGCCGCGAAGCAGGGCCTGGGCACCACCGAGGGCACGATCTACCCGCTGCTGTCCAGGCTGCGGAAGGAGGAGCTGCTGGAGACCAGCTGGCAGCCCTCGGACCAGGGCCCGCCGCGTCGCTACTACGAGCTGACCGAGCAGGGCCGGACCGCACTGGAGGGGTTCCGCCGCCACTGGCGCAGCTTCAGCGCCGCGGTGGACCAGGTTCTGGAGGGAGACGAATGAACGCCGTAGGCCACATCGCCGAGGAGTGGCTGGCCCGCTTGGACCGCGCCGCTGCCGTCCTGCCGCCGCCCCGTCGCGCCGAGTTGCGCCAGGAGCTGGTCGAGCACCTGGACGCCGCTGTCGCCGAGGGCGAGGACGTGGCGGAGGCGCTCGCGCGGCTGGGCGACCCGGCCGACATCGTGGCCGCCGAGGGCCTGCCGCCGGTGTCCCCGGCCCGCGCCCGCGCCGCCACCGGCCTGCTGCTGTTGCCGCTGACCGGCCTGCTCTACCTCACTCCCGCGTTGCCACCCGGCCCGCTGAACATGGCCGTGATCGCGCTCGCCTGCGCCGCGGTGCTGACCATGGTGCTGCACTCCGGCGCGCCCGCCGGCGCCCGCGCGCTGGGCGCAGTCGGCGCGCTCGCCCCGGTCCTGGCCGGGCTCGGCGGCATCCTGGACAAGGTCTTCCAGTTCGGCCCCGGCCGCGGCACCCAGATCCCGCTCGGCCCCGGCAAGGACCTGTCCGTGCTCTGGCACACCGACCCCTGGCTGACCACGCTCGGCCAGCTCGCCCTGCTGCTGCTCGGCCTCGGCCTGCCGGTGCTGGCCGGCCTCCGCCTGCGCCGCCAGGACGCCCGGGTGCCCCTTGGCGCGTTCACCCTGCTGCTCACCCCGGTGGTCGGCCTGGCCACCGCCCTGCTGCTCTCCGGGGCGCACCTCGGCACCTCGGTCGGCACGCTGCTGATGACCCCGCTGACCGTGCTGGCCGCGGTTGCCGCCGCGCTGCTGCTGGCCGCCGGGGCCCTGCTGGTCACCAGGACCGGCCTGCCCATGGCCGCGAAGGCGCTGGTCGCGCTGGCCGTGGTCACCGCGCCGGTGGGGGTCGTGCTGCTCGCCCAGCACGCCGGCAGCGTCGGCGGCATCACCAGGGTGGCCACCCAGCACCCGCTGCCGGCGAACTCCGAGGAACGCCGCCGGGTGGTCTCGGCGCAGGTTGACGAGGCCATGGCCCAGACCGTCCCGGCCGGCGCCCAGGCGCCCGGCCCGGCCTGGGTGCCCGCGGACCGGAGCACCCGGCTCGGACTGGGCTTGCTGTTCGTGGTCGCACTGCCGCTGCTGGCCGCCTGGCGCGCCGGTGTCGCCAGGCGGTGACGGTGTGTCGGCGTACCGTGTGCACCATGTGCGGGCGGTACTCGGCGGTGAAGGACCCGGCTCGGCTGGTGGAGGAGTTCGGCGCGGTGGACGCGACCGGCGGGCTGGTCAGCGGCCCTGACTACAACGTCGCGCCGACCAAACCGGTGATCGCGGTGGTGCAGCGGCACCCCAGGGACGCCGAGGGCAACCCCGATCCGGAGACCACCGAGCGGACCCTGCGGGTGATGCGCTGGGGGCTGGTGCCCAAGTGGGCCAAGGATCCCGGCATCGCGGCGAAGATGATCAACGCCAGGTCCGAGACGGCGGCGGAGAAGCCCGCGTACCGGACCTCGGTCAAGCACTACCGCTGCCTGATGCCCGCGGACGGCTGGTACGAGTGGCAGCAGGAGGGTGGCACCAAGCAGCCCTTCTACGTGACCAACCCGGACGGCTCCAGCCTGGCCATGGCCGCGCTGTGGGCCACCTGGCGCCGTCCTGGCGCGCCGGATGAGGCGCCGCTGGTCACCTGCGCGGTGCTGACCACCGACGCGCTCGGGCCGCTGGCCGGGATCCACCACCGGATGCCGCTGCTGCTGCCGCCGGAGAAGTGGGCGGACTGGCTGGACCCGGACCGCACCGAGGTCGCCGACCTGCTCGCCCCGCCCAGCCCGGAGCTGATCGAGGCGCTGGAGCTGCGGCCGGTGTCCACCGCGGTCAACAACGTCCGCAACAACACCCCCGAGCTGATGGACCGGGTCGAGCCCGGCGCGGTCCAGCTCGACCCGGCACCCAAACGCAAGGCCCCGGCCAAGAAGAAGCAGGCCGAGGCCGACGGCCAGGCCCTGTTCGAGCTGCCATGACCAGGATGGAGCTGGCCACCCCGCACGGTCCGGCCAGGGCCGAGCTGCACTGCGCCACCGAGGGCAGGGCCGCGCTGCTGCTCGGTCACGGCGCGGGCGGCGGCATCGACGCCCCCGACCTGGTCGCCGCGACCAGGGCCGCCACCGCGGCCGGGGTGCACGTGGTGCTGGTCGAACAGCCCTACCGGGTGGCCGGGCGGCGCGCGCCGGCCCCGGCCAAGCAGCTGGACGCGGCCTGGCTGGCCGTGGTCGCCGAACTGGCCACCAGCTGGTGCGACGGCCTGCCGATGGTCTTCGGCGGCCGGTCCTCCGGGGCCAGGGTGGCCTGCCGGACCGCGGCCGAAGGGCAGGCGGCGGCGGTGCTGTGCCTCGCCTTCCCGGTGCACCCGCCGGGCAAGCCGGAGAAGTCCCGGATGCCGGAGCTGGACGCGGTGGAGGTGCCCGCGCTGGTCGTGCAGGGCGAGAAGGACCCGTTCGGCATGCCCGGACCCGGCCACCACCGCGAGCTGGTCACCCTGGCCGGGGACCACAACCTCAAGGCCGACGTGGAGGGCGTCTACCGCGCGGTCGGCGACTGGCTGCCCCGCGTGCTGCGCCCGCTCGACTAGGCCAGCGGGTCCGCGTTGAGCAAACGGGCCTTCTCCGCCTCGATGTCGTAGGCGGGCGGCGGGAACTTCGGGTCCAGCTCGCGCACGGTCTCCAGCAGCAGGCGGCTCACCGCCCAGTTCCGGTACCACTTCCGGTCCGCGGGGACCGCGTACCAGGGCGTGGCCGAGCAGTGCTTCAGCGCCGCGGTGTAGGCCTGCTGGTAGCGGGACCACTTCGACCGGCCGTCGATGTCGGCCGGGGTGTACTTCCAGTGCTTGCGCGGGTCGTCCAGCCTGGCCAGCAGCCGTTCCCGCTGCACCTCCGGCGAGATGTGCAGGAAGCACTTCAGCACGGTCACCCCGGACTCGGCCAGCTCGCGCTCGAAGGCGTTGATCTCCCGGTATCGGGCGCGCGTCTCGGCCGCGGTGAGCTGGCCCTCGACCTTGGGCACCAGCACGTCCTCGTAGTGCGAGCGGTCGAACACGCCGATCCGGCCCGGCTCCGGCAGCAGCTTGCGCACCCGCCACAGGAAATGGTGCCTGAGCTCGGCCGGGGTCGGCTTCTTGAACGAGGCGATGTGCAGGCCCTGCGGGTTCACCAGCCCGACCACGTGCCGGATGGTGCCGCCCTTGCCCGAGGTGTCCATGCCCTGCAACACCAGCAGCACCGTGCGCTGGTCCTCGGCGTAGAGCGCCTCCTGCAGGTCGGCCAGCTCGGCGCCGGTGGCGGCCAGCTCCTCGGCCGCCGCCTTCTTGGACTTCGGGCCGATCGGGCGGCTCGCCGGATCCAGCGCCGCGAGGTCCACCGTGTCCAGCCGCAGCGCGTCCCGAACTGACTTCCTGGCCATCCGCGCAGCGTAGCCAGCCCGCGCCGATCCCGCTGGTCAGGCGGCCGCGATCGGCGCCAGCACGGCCTTGGTCAGGGTGGCAAGGTCAGTGGGGGAGAGCTCCACTTCCAGCCCGCGCCGCCCGGCGCTGCAGAAGATCGTGTCGAAGCCGCCTGCCGAGTCGTCCAGCACCAGCGGCAGCCGCTTCTTCTGCCCCAACGGCGAGATCCCGCCTGCCACGTAACCGGTGGCCCGCTCCGCGTCGGCGACCACCGCCATCTTGGCCTTCTTGCCGCCCAGCGCCGCGGCCAGCGCCTTGAGGTCCAGCTGCGCGGTGACCGGCACCACCCCCACCGCCAGCGCCCCGTCCACCTCGGCCACCAGCGTCTTGAACACCCGCTCCGGGGCCAGCCCGAGCGCCTCGGCCGCCTCCAGGCCGTAGGAGTCGTGCCGCGGATCGTGGTCGTAGGAGTGCAGCGTGTGCGCGATCCGCTGCTTGACCAGCAGCGCGGTCGCCGGAGTCCCTCGTCCCGCCATGACCGGAGAGCCTAGATCGCGATGTGTGGCGCACGCCGCCGGATATCCCGGAATGCGCACGGCCACCGCCGCGTTGTGCCGATCGTGGGAACCGAGATGACCTGCCCGCTCCGCCCTGCCGCCGCGCGGCCCGGCCGAGGCGCGCTGCGCGGCGTATCCTCAGCACCGACGCCGACATTTCCCGTGGTGGAGCTGCCGGCGGTTGTTACCACAACCCCAAGCCCACGCTCCGGCGTGCGGGAAGGGAGCCAGGTGCCAGGCACCGCACCAGAGACCAGAACCGAGGACGAGACAACGGACGACCGCGCCGCCCGCTTCGAGCGGGACGCGATGCCGTTGCTCGACCAGCTGTACGCGGCCGCGCTGCGGATGACCCGCAACCCGGCCGACGCCGAGGACCTCGTGCAGGAGACCTTCCTGAAGGCGTACTCCGCCTTCTCCTCCTTCGCCAAGGGCACCAACCTCAAGGCCTGGCTGTACCGCATCCTGACCAACACCTACATCAACGGCTACCGGCGCAAGCAGCGTCAGCCGCAGCAGTCGCCGACCGACGAGATCGCCGACTGGCAGCTCGCCCAGGCCGAGCGGCACAGCAGCACCGGTCTGCGCTCGGCCGAGGTGGAGGCGCTGGACCGGCTGCCGGACAGCGACGTGAAGAACGCCCTCCAGCAGCTGCCGGAGGACTTCCGGATGGCGGTCTACCTCGCCGATGTCGAGGGGTTCGCGTACAAGGAGATCGCCGAGATCATGGGCACGCCCATCGGCACCGTGATGTCCCGGCTGCACCGCGGCCGCCGCCAGCTCAAGGAGTCGCTCACCGACGTGGCCAAGGACCGCGGCTTCCTGCGCGGCCGGGCCGCCCAGGAGGTGGCCGGGTCATGAGTTGCGGCGAACCACACGAGACCGACTGCAAGGACGTGCTCGCCGAGGTCTGGATGTTCCTGGACCAGGAATGCGACAAGACCCGCCGCGAGCTGCTGCGCCAGCACCTCAACGAGTGCAGCCCGTGCCTGGAGCAGTACGGCATCGACGAGTACCTCAAGGCCCTGCTGGCCCGCAAGTGCGGTGGGGAGGCCGCCCCGGACACGCTCAAGCAGCGGCTGCGCGCCACCATCCGCAGGACCGTGCTGGAGCAGGCCGAGGTGACCGTGGAGTGCGGCCCCGACGGCAAGACGGTGGAGGTCTCGCTGCGCGCCGAGCGGATCGAGCTGCCGGAGACGGTCAAGCAGGACGACTGAGCCCGCGGCGCACACCGCGCCCGCAAAGCACGAAGCCCCCGGTAGACCTCGCGGTCCCGGGGGCTTTGCTCTGCCGCACGGTCAGGCGTTGGGACGCTTGCCGTGGTTGGCGCCGCGCTTCTTGCGGTCGCGCTTCTTGCGGGCGCGCTTGGACATCGCGTTCTCCTCAGTCTTGGGCTTGCTTCCCCCCAGTCTGTCACGACCGGGAGCCGCTGACGGCAGTGGGCCGTGTGCTCAGGGATGATGGACCACCGTGTCCACTCTGAGTGAGCTGCTGGCCGAGCACACCCGCCTGCCGGGGGTCGCCGTCGACCACCTGCAACTGGTGGTCGGGGAATGGCAGCTGCTGTCCGACCTGTCCTTCGCCGACTTCCTGATGTGGGTCCCGCTGGAGGCGGCCACCGCGGACGGGGTCGCCGAGGCGCGGTTCCTGTGCGTGGCCCAGGCCCGCCCGCAGACCGCGCCCACCGCGCACCCGGAGGACATGGTCAGCACCGTGGTCGCCGCGCCGGACCACCCGCAGCTGCGCAGGGCCGTGGTGGAGGAGCGGATCTGCCGGGAGGAGGACCCGCGCTGGCACCTGGGGGTGCCGGTGCGCAGGGAGACCATCCCGGTGCGCTACGAGGGCAAGGTCATCGCGGTGCTCAGCCGGGACATCAACCTGGCCGTGCCCAGGGTGCCCAGCCCGCTGGAGATCGCCTACCTGGGCAGCGCGGCCGACCTGTGCCAGATGATCGCCGACGGCACCTTCCCCGCGCCCGAGCCCTCGCCCGGCGCGCACACCAGCCCCAGGGTCGGCGACGGCCTGATCAGGCTGGACGCGGCGGGCACCGTAGTCTTCGCCAGCCCGAACGCACTCTCGGCGTACCACCGGATGGGCCACGCCGCGGACCTGGTCGGGGTAGCGCTGGCGCCGCTGACCCGCTCGCTGGTCTCCGACCCGTTCGACGCCACCGAGGTGGCCCAGCGGATGCGCACCGCGCTGGACGGCAACCCCAGCACCAGGGTGGAGGCCGAGGCCCGCGGCGCGACCGTGCTCTTCCGCGCGCTGCCGCTGCGCCCGCGCGGCAAGGCGGCAGGCGCGCTGGTGCTCGTCCGCGACGTCACCGAGGTGACCAGGCGGGACCGGGCGCTGATGTCCAAGGACGCGACGATCAGGGAGATCCACCACCGGGTCAAGAACAACCTGCAGACGGTGGCCGCGCTGCTGCGGTTGCAGTCCCGGCGCACCGGCAACACCGAGGCGCGGCAGGTGCTGGAGGAGTCGGTCCGCCGGGTCACCTCGATCGCGCTGGTGCACGAGACGCTGTCCATGTCGGTGGACGAGCGGGTGTCCCTGGACGACGTGGTGGACCAGGTGATCCCGATGATGAGCGATGTGGCCACCGCGGAGACCAGGGTGGTGGTCCGCCGCGAGGGCAAGTTCGGCGTGGTGCAGGCGGAACTGGCCACCCCGCTGGTGATGGTGCTGACCGAGCTGGTGCAGAACGCCTTCGTGCACGCCTACAGCCCCGGCCAGCGCGGCGAGGTGGTGGTGCACGCCGAGCGCTCGGCGAAGTGGCTGGACGTGGTGATCACCGACGACGGCCGCGGCCTGCCGCAGGGCTTCTCGCTGGAGCGCACCGACCGGCTCGGCCTGCAGATCGTGCGCACCCTGGTGGAGTCCGAACTGCGCGGATCGCTCAGCCTGCGCCGCCGCCAGGGGACCAAGGGCACCGAGGCGGTACTGCGGGTTCCGCTGCAACGCCGCCGTTAGCCCATTAGGACTCGGTGATTTATCTAGTCAGGTTGTCAGCCGGCAGAACCGGGGTTTTCGCCGGAGAGGCAGAAAAAGCAACTGACCGGCACTCGTTCGCGCGAGTGCCGGTCAGTCGGCCGTTCGGAGGTTGCGACCCTCTCAGGCTCCAGTGCGGGCCCGGGTGCGGGCGTTGCGACGCTTCAGCGCACGACGCTCGTCCTCGCTCATACCGCCCCAGACTCCCGCGTCCTGTCCAGACTCGAGTGCCCAGGTCAGGCAGTCGGACATCACGGGGCACCGGCGGCAGACGGTCTTCGCCTCGGCGATCTGGAGCAACGCAGGACCGCTGTTCCCAACGGGGAAGAACAGCTCGGGGTCCTCGTCGCGGCAGGTCGCGCGGTGGCGCCAGTCCATGGTTCCTTGCTCCTCGCTAGGCACAACAATAGTGCCGATAGTCGGTTCGGGGGTGTTTGTGGGTGCTTGTGAATGCTTTCACGAACTACGGCAATGTCAAGAGGCCCGATCCAATCCGGTGAGGCAACTCACCCGAAAGATCGACACGCTCTCCATTGGCGGTTTCAAGGGGTGACATTCCGCCGACTAGCGGAGGTCACGCCCAGGTGATGACCCGATCACGCAGAGGTCACACCGCGACGCTGAGTGCTGCTGGCACGGACATGAACCGCACATCGGTCCGCTCGCCCAGCAGATCACCGTCTACCTGGAGCCGGACCGGTTCCGCGCAGGTCACTCTAATCCACTCGACGTCGTCCCGCCGCAACAAATTCCCGCCCTGAGGACTTCCCCCTGGACGCAGGATCTGCCAGACGTGCTTCACGACGGTGGGTACCCCGACGCTACGCAGCGCAAACACACCCAGTCCATCCTCGAAGGAAGAGCCGGGGTTGATCCGCAACGGCTTCTCACCGAGATAGGTCCACGGGTCGGTGTTGGACACGAAGGCCAGGTGCAGCCCGGTCTCCGGTTCACCGTCGGGCAGGTGCACGGTGAGCTTCGGGTGCCCGTGGTCCAGCTTGAAGTAGCTGGTCGCGGCCATCCGCGCGTACAGCAGCGGAGTCGCCTTCTTGTCCCGGTGCCGTTCCACCCCGGCCACCACGTCGGCGTCCCAGCCCATCCCGGCGTTGAAGGTGAACCACCGGTCATCCGCCCTGCCGAGCCCGACCCGGCGACGGGCGCCGGTCTCGATGGCCAGCAGCAGCCGGTGCGTGGCCTCCACCGGATCCACCGGCAGGCCAAGGGCGCGCGCGAAGACGTTCGCGGATCCGCCCGGCACCACACCCAGCATCGGCACGTCGTCCCGGACGCCGTCAGAGAGCAGTCCGTTCACGACCTCGTTGACCGTGCCATCCCCGCCGTGCGCCACCACGAGGTCAAAACCGTCGTGCGCGGCCTGCGCCGCGGCATCCGCGGCGTGCCCCCGGTAGCTGGTCTCCACGACGTCGAGCTTGACGTCGCTGGCCAGCGCGTGGGCGATGACATCGCGCCCCGCCGCCGTGGTGGCGGTGGCCTGGGGATTGACCACGAGGAGTGCGCGCACACCCCGAAGCGTATGACAGCCCGTGACCCTCTGCCGTCCAGCCCTGACCCGATCGTGGTGGCCCAGCAGCGGCGTTGTGCCTGGGTGATCACCAAGATGCGGTGCAAGTCACGTCCGTGAGCTGCCACCGACGCTCTTCTGGGGGATGGCTAGCCTGTCTGCATGTCACAAGCCCTGGGTGCGCCGCGCGCGGTGCGGGTCGCCGGTCTGCTGGTCGGGTTGCAGGGCCTGGCGGGTGTGGTCCTGGTGGTCGCCCTGCTGGTCCGCGCGTTCAACGGCGCGCCCAAACCGGGCAACGTCTTCGGTGAGGCCGGGTACTTCGCGATCCTGACCGCCGCGGTCATCGCCACCGCGGTCGGGCTGGCGCGCGGCAAGCGCTGGGCCCGCTCGCCCGCGGTAGTGGTGCAGCTGCTGCTGCTCGGCGTGGCCTGGTACACCCTCGGGCCGTCCGGGCGCTGGCTGATCGGCTCGCTGGCCGCGATCTACTGCGTGAGCGTGCTGGTGCTGCTGTTCAGCACGCACGCGCGGGCCTGGGTGCTCGGCATCGGCCCCTACGACGACTCCGCTGACCACAAGTCCTAGTTCCCTCGACCGGGTGCCCCTGCGGTAACCCAGCCCGGTGGTTCGTCCCGTTTTCCCGGTTGCCCAGGTTCCTCGCGGGCAGTTCGTGCTCCGTCCGAGCGTGACGCGAATGGAGATCGGGAGGACGGAAGCGATGATCAGCGAGCAGATGGTGCCGCAGTTGTTCGGCGACGAGGTCTGTGACCGGAATGGCACCAAGATCGGCAAGGTCGGCCAGGTCTACCTGGAGGAAGGCACCGGGCGGCCTGCGTGGGCGACCGTGCGGACCGGCCTGTTCGGTCTGAAGGAGAGCTTCGTCCCGCTCGACCAGGCCAGCATGGAAGGCGACACGCTGCGGGTGGCGGTGACCAAGGACCAGGTCAGCGACGCGCCCCGGATGGACGCCGCCGGCCGGCTGTCCAGCGAGGACGAGATGCAGCTCTACGACTACTACGGCATGCGCTACCCGGCGGTGCCCGGCCCGCGCCAGGACACCCAGGCTGGCCGGTCCCGGACGCCCGGGACCGCGCAGGACCGGACGGCGCACGACCGGACCGCCGCGGACGGGCGGGACGACGCGATGACCCGCTCCGAGGAGCGGCTCAAGGTCGGCGCGGAGACCACGGAGACCGGCCGGGTGCGGCTGCGCAAGTACGTGGTGACCGAGGAACAGCAGGTCACCGTGCCGGTGCGGCACGAGGAGGTCAGGATCGAGCGGGAGCCGATCACCGAGGCCAACCGGGGCCAGGCCATGTCCGGTGCGGAGATCAGCGAGGCCGAGCACGAGGTCACGCTGCACGCGGAGCGGCCGGTGGTGCGGACCGAGGCGGTGCCGGTGGAGCGGGTGCGGCTGGCCAAGGAGACGGTCACCGAGGAGGAGACCGTCTCCGGGCAGGTGCGCAAGGAACAGATCGAGGTCACCGAGGAACAAGCGCGGGATCGGCGGGATCGCAAGCGCTGAGCCGGGCTGGGCCGGGGTGCGGCGCTCGTCGCCGCGCCCCGGCCTTGACCACGCCGGAGGCCAGCGCGACGCCGAGGATGACCAGCGCGGCGGCGGCCAGCCGCAGCGGGGTCAGCGCCTCGCCGAGCAGCAGCGCGGCCGAGGACATGCCGAACACCGGCACCAGCAGGGAGAACGGCGCCACCGCGGTGGCCGGGTAGACCCGCAGCAGGAATCCCCAGATGCCGAATCCGGCCAGGGTGGCCGCCCAGCCCACGTAGAGCACCGCGCCGATGCCGGCGAAGTCCAGGTGCGCCAACGCGTTCAGCCCGCTGTCCACGCCTTCGAAGGCGGCGGAGAGGGCGAGCAGCGGCAGGATCGGCACCGCGCTGACCCACACCATGAACCGCAGCATGTCCGGCGGGGCCGCGTACCGGGTGATGATGTTGGTCAGGCTCCACACCGCAGCCGCGCCCACCACCATGAGCAGCGCGCCCACCGGGCTGTCCGCGCCGTAGTCCACGACCACCAGCACCATGCCGGCCAGCGCGATCCCGGTGCCGGCCAGCCGCAGCGGGGTGGGCCGCTCCTTGAGCAGCAGCGTGGCGAACAGCACGGTGAACAGCACCTGGCTCTGCAGCACCAGTGAGGACAGCCCGGCAGGCGCGCCTGCGTACATGCCGCCGAAGAGCAGGCCGAACTTGACCACGCCCAGGGTGAGGCCCATCAGCAGCACCCAGCGCCAGGCCACCCGCGGCGAGCCGACGAAGAACAGCGCGGGCAGCGCGGCGGCGGCGAAGCGCAGGGCGGAGAACAGGAACGGGGGTACCTCGGCCAGGCCGATCTGGATGACCACGAAGTTGAGGCCCCAGATCAGGGCGACGAGTACGGCGAGGGCGAGGTGCGCGGGTTTCACGGCACCAGCCTCACCCGGCGGAGAGTTAAGCACCAGCGAAATCCACTACGCGGATCTGTTTAGTATTGCTTCATGCTCGATCTCGGCAGACTCCGCGCCCTGCACGCCGTCGCGGTGCACGGCTCGGTCAACGCGGCCGCCGCCGCCCTCGGCTACACCCCCTCCGCGGTGTCCCAGCAGCTGGCCAAGCTGGAACGCGAGACCGGCACCGTGCTGCTGGAACGCCGGGGTCGCGGCATCGCGCTGACCGACGCCGCCGAGGACCTGGCAGGCACCGCCAAGCAGGTGCTGGCCCTGGTCGAGCAGGCCGAGGTGCGGCTGGAGGAGCAGCGCGGCACGCCGATCGGGCGGCTCAGCGTGGCCACCTTCGCCACCGCCGCCCGCGGGCTGATGCCCGGCCCGCTGGCCGAGCTGGCGCGGGCCTACCCGGAGCTGGACGTGCGGCTGACCGAGCTGGACCCGCACCTGGCGGTGGACCTGGTGGCCCGCGGCGAGCTGGACCTGGCCGTGGTGCACGACTGGGAGAACACGCCGCTGGCCATGCCGGAGGGGCTGGCCCGCACCGACATCGGGGTGGACGTGGCCGATGTGCTGCTGCACCAGGACCACCCGCTGGCCACCCGGACCGAGCTGAGCCCGCTGGAGCTGGTCGGCGCGCGCTGGATCTGCCAGCCGCCGGGGTCGATCTGCCACGACTGGCTGATCCGCACCCTGCGCGGCGGCGGGGTGGAACCGGTGCTCGCGCACCAGGTCACCGAGTACCAGTCCCAGCTGGCGCTGGCCGCGCGCGGGCTCGGCGTGTGCCTGCTGCCCCGGCTCGGGCGGGGGCCGGTGCCCGAGGGCGTGGTGGTCCGGCCGCTGGTCCCGACGCCGACCAGGCGGCTGTTCGCGGTGTGGCGGCAGCAGGCCACCCGGCGGCCGGCGATCGCGGCGACGGTGGCCGCGCTGCGCGCGCACTGGGCCGATCGGGACACCGCCGATGCGCCAAAGGGTTGATCACTCAATGAAGGGACTGGGAGCGCCCGCGCGTGTCGTGCTCCAATCGATGTCGTGACGCCACCCGGTCAGATCCCGCGACCGCGCACGTCCGTTGGCCGGGCCGCCCACGCGCTGCTCGGCCTTGGCCCCTTCGACCAGGTCGACGAGGAGCTGCTCGGCTACGCGAGCTGGGCGGCCGCCAACTTCACCGCGCTGCACGTGGTGGTCGTCGACCTGCCTGCCGTGCACACCTACCGCGCGGTCGGCTACAAGACCCACCGCGCCCTGCACAAGGCGCGCAGCGAGGGCAAGCGCCTGCAGACCAGAGCCCGGCGCGCGCTGGCCGCGCTGGCACTGCCCGGCTCGCTGGTGGTGCCCTGGACCGAACTGGCCGCCCGCTACCGCTACCGCCTGCTGTTCGAGCAGGTCAGACAGGCCTACGAGAGCAACCCGGCGTTCCGCGCGGCCTGCCTGCGGGCCACCGCGACCATGCTGGCCGACCGGGTGCCCGGCGCGCTGTGCTCCCGCGGGCAGGTGCAGATCGCGGCGCAGTCGCTGCTGGCCGAGCTGCCGCTGGCCATCGACGGCGCGGGCATCCTAGGCGTGCCCGAGTCCACCCGCTGCCAGCCCCGGCCACTGGAAATGGCCGAGGTGCTCGCCGCCGCCCCGCCCGAGCTGTGCCCGCGCCCCGGCCAGGACTCGCTGACCCTGCGCACCATCGCCGCCCGGCGGGCGGAGGTCCCTGGCAGGATCCATGTCCATGGCAATGGTTCGCGAAGTCTCTGACGAACGGGACGCGCTGCTGGCCTTCCTGGCCGAACAACGCGCCGCGCTGCGCCGCTCGGTGCTCAACCTGACCGAGCAGACCGCCGCCAGCCGCCCGCTGACCAGCGAGCTGACCCTGGCCGGGCTGGTCAAGCACGCGGTCAGCGTCGAGCGGAACTGGACCAACCTGCTCCAGGGCCGCCCGGCCGACGGCCGCCCAGGCCACGCGCTCGACCCCGGCGAGACCCTGCCGCAGGCACTGGCCGAGCTGGCCGAGGTCGCCGCCGTCACCGAGGCGCTGGTGCCGGAGCTGGACCTGGACCGGGAGGTGGACCTGGACCTGCTGAACCACCCGATGGTCAAGGGCAAGACCCGCACCGCCCGCTGGGTGCTGTTCCACCTGGTCGCCGAGTTCGCCCGGCACGCCGGTCACGCCGACCTGCTGCGCGAGTCCCTGGACGGGGCGACCGCCTACGAGCTGGTCGCCGCCGCCGGGGACCCGCTGATCACGTGAGCTTGCCCGCCGCGGCCAGCGCCTCGCCGTCCAGCCGGTAGACCGTCCACTCGTCCATGGCCACCGCGCCGAGGGACTTGTAGAAGTCGATGGCCGGGGTGTTCCAGTCCAGCACGGACCACTCGAACCGGCCGTACCCGCGTCGCACGCACTCCCTGGCCAGCTCGGTCAGCAGCGCCTTGCCCAGGCCGGAGCCGCGGTGCTCGGGCAGCACGAACAGGTCCTCCAGGTAGATGCCGTGCCTGCCCTCCCAGGTGGAGAAGTTCAGGAACCACAGCGCGCAGCCGACCACCACACCGTCGGCCTCGGCCACGTGCGCGAACAGCGCCGGGTTCTCCCCGAAGAGCGCCGTGTGCAGCTGCTCGGCGGTGATGGTGCAGGACTCCCGGGCACGCTCGTACTCGGCGAGGCTCTCGATCAGTCCGATGACGGCGTCCACATCGGACGGCCGGATCCGGCGAATGCGGTCGTCGGTCACGGTTTTCCTCCCCAGCGCTCAGGTGGTCGGCAGGTTCAGCCGCACGAGCTGCGGCACACCCCGCTCGAATCCCAGCACAGCGATCCCCGCCGTGCCCAACCCGAACCGGACCCCCGCGGTGGCCGGCAGCTCCAGCCAGCGGGCCACCAGCACCCGGCTGAAATGGCCGTGCCCGACCAGCACCACGTCGGTCTCCGGCAACAGCCCGCGCACCCGCGCCAGCAGCCGGTCGGCCCGCGCGCCCACCTGCTCGGCGGACTCGCCGCCGGGCACCGGGTGGGTCCAGACCGTCCAGCCCGGCACGGTCTCCCTGATCTGCGGGGTCGTCTCGCCCTCGTAGTCGCCGTAGTCCCACTCGCCCAGGTCCTCGGTGACCTCGTCCACCCGCAGCCCGGCCAGCTCGGCGGTCACCTGCGCCCGGCCCCGCGGACTGGCCAGCACCCGGCCCTTGACGCCGAGGGCGGCCAGGGTCCGGCCGGCGGCTTCAGCCTGGGCGCGGCCGCGGTCGGTGAGCGGGATGTCGGTGCGGCCGGTGTGCTGCCCGGAGCGGGACCACTCGGTCTCGCCGTGCCGGAGCAGGTAGACGGTGGGTTCCCGGTGCTCGTCATGGGTCACCCGGCCGATTCTGCGCCGATCCGGCCCGGACGGCACAACGCCCCGGTCACCGAACCGGTGACCGGGGCGTTGTCAGCACTGGATCAGGCAGCGGCCTTCTTGGTCTCCCAGAAGATGGTCGAGATCTGCTCGATGTAGTCGAGCAGCTCGGCTCCGGTCTTCGGGTCGGTGGACCCCTTGGCGCCGCCGGCGCCCGCGGCCTTGGTGGCCTTGTTGAACAGTTCGTGCAGTTCCGGGTACTTCTCGAAGTGCGGTGGCTTGAAGTAGTCCGTCCACAGCACCCACAGGTGGTGCTTGACGAGCTCGCAGCGCTGTTCCTTGATCTCGATCGCGCGCTGGCGGAACTCCGGGTCCTGGTTGGACTGGAACTTCTCCTGGATCGCCTTGACCGACTCGGCCTCGATCCGCGCCTGGGCTGGGTCGTACACGCCGCACGGGAGGTCGCAGTGCGCGCTGACCTCCAGACGCGGGGCGAGGATCCGCGACAGCAGTCGCATCATTTCCTCCTGAACAATGGATGCTCCGACGCGGGTGACCCTACTCCGGGCGCTGCGGACCGGCAGGCGGAGGTGATCGTTGTGACCACGCGGCTTCTGCCGGTGCGCAGGCTGCTGGTGCGCGGGCCGTCGATGGCCCCGGCGCTCGCCGACGGCGACACCGTGCTGTGCCGCTTCGGCGCCGCGCCGCGGCCGGGCGAGGTGGTGCTGGTGCGCTGGGCCGGGCGGCCGGGGCAGCTGTCGGTGAAGCGGGCGGTGCGGGCGGTCGAGGGCGGGTGGTGGGTGCTGGGGGACAACACCTTCGGCTCGACGGACTCGGCGCTGCTCGGCCCGGCTGAGGTGCTCGGGGTGGTGCGGTGGCGGCTGTGGCCACGGCCGGGGCGGCTGCGCCGGAAGGCCTGACGTGGCCCGCCAGGCCGGGGCCGCGCTGGCCGACCTGGCGGGTGGGGATCAGGGGGAGGGACGTGCTCAGGCGTTGGCGCGCTGGCTGGCGTAGTGGTCCAGGCAGGCCTGGTACTTCGGCAGCAGACCGGTCGCCTCCGCCTCGGCCAGGCCGGGCGCGTCGGTGTCCTTGACGGAGAGGATCGGCTCGGCCCCGTCCAGGTGCTCCGCCCACGGCAGACCCAGCGCCGGGTCCATCGGGTTGATCGCGCGCTCGCGCGCGGGGGTGTACGGGGTGGAGCACAGGTAGTTCATCACCGTGTTGTCCTCGAGCGCGAGGAACGCGTGGCCGAGGCCCTCGGAGATGTAGAGCGCGTTGTAGGAGTCCGCGGCCAGGCGGACCGCCTCCCACTTGCCGAAGGTCGGCGAGCCCAGCCGGATGTCGATGATGACGTCGAGCAGGCTGCCGTTGGCGCAGTAGACGTACTTGGCTTGCCCCGGCGGGGTGTCGGCGAAGTGCACGCCGCGGATGACGCCGCGGCGGGACACCGAGTGGTTGGACTGCGCCAGGCGGAGCGGGTAGCCCACGGTCTCGGCGACCAGGTCGGCCTGGAAGGGAACTACCAGAAGGCCGCGGTCGTCCGGAAAAACTTTCGGAGTGAATTCGTAAGCGTCGGGGATCGTTGTATTCCGCACCTGCATGGTGCTTGAGCCTACGGCTTGAGTCCCGCGACCTGCGGAGGACCGTCTTTCCCGCCAACAAGCCGGACGGACGTTTTGTAAAACAGGCCCTGACCTGCACCGGAAGGAAAAAGGTCACTGTGATCCCCACCGCAGACACGATCAGCCAGTGGTGCCACACTGTCCGCACCGCAGCGTGTGTTGATCACCGGACTCCACCCCGCAGTCCAGTGGTCGACCCGTTGATCCCGCGAATCGCCACGGCTCGACAGCGCCAGGCGAGCCGCGTCACGTGCCTATTCGGGCACGCCCACAACTCTCGCCCCCTCCAGGAGGGACGCTGTGACAACCGTGGACGACCAGGCCACCGGTCAGCTCACCGATGAGGAGATCTTCGCCGCGCACGAGGCCGGCAAGCTCGCGATCGCCCCGACCGCCTCACTCGCCGACTCCCGTGCGCTGTCCATCGCCTACACGCCGGGGGTGGCCAGGGTCAGCAAGGCCATCGCGGCCGACCCCAGCCTCGCCGCCCGCTACACCTGGACCCACCGCCTGGTGGCCGTGGTCAGCGACGGCACCGCGGTGCTCGGCCTCGGCGACATCGGCCCGCGCGCCTCGCTGCCGGTGATGGAGGGCAAGTCCGCGCTGTTCAAGACCTTCGGTGGGCTGGACTCGATCCCGCTGGTGCTGGACACCACCGACGTGGACGAGATCGTGGAGACCCTGGTCCGGCTGCGCCCGTCCTTCGGCGCGGTCAACCTGGAGGACGTGGCCGCGCCGCGCTGCTTCGAGCTGGAGGCCCGGCTGATCGAGGCGCTGGACTGCCCGGTCATGCACGACGACCAGCACGGCACCGCGATCATCGTGCTGGCCGCGCTGCGCGGCGCCGCGGCGGCGCTCAACCGCGAGCTGGCTCCGCTCAAGGTGGTCATCTCCGGCGCGGGTGCGGCCGGGGTGGCCTGCGCGAAGATCCTGCGCGCCGCCGGGGTCGAGGACGTGGTGGTGCTCGACTCCCGCGGCATCATCAGCGTGGGCAGGGACGGGCTCAACCCGGTCAAGGCCGAGCTGGCCGGGATCACCAACCCGCGCGGGCTGACCGGCTCGCTGGACGACGCGCTCAAGGGCGCGGACGTCTTCATCGGCCTGTCCTCGGCCCAGGTCGCGCTGGCGCAGATCCAGCTGATGGCCGCGGACTCCATCGTGTTCGCGCTGTCCAACCCGGATCCGGAGATCCACCCCGAGCTGGCCGCCCGGCACGCCGCGGTGGTGGCCACCGGCCGCAGCGACTTCCCGAACCAGATCAACAACGTGCTCGCCTTCCCCGGCGTGTTCCGCGGCGCGCTGGACTGCGGCGCCCGCCGGATCACCGAGAACATGAAGCTGGCCGCGGCCGAGGCCATCTTCCAGGTCGCCGCCGAGGACCTGTCCGTGGACGCGATCGTGCCCAGCGCCCTTGACCCGCGAGTTCCGCTCGAAGTCGCCGCCGCGGTGGCTGAGGCGGCCCGCAAGGACGGGGTAGCCTGAAAGGGTCGGGGCACAAGGTTCACCGGGTTACCGAGCGTTCCGGCTACTCAGCGCCAACACTGACCGAGTGAAGGTGGTTCTCCCAGGCTGGGGCAGTGGTCAAGTTGCCACTGAATTGCCAACTCTGGGGGGTGGGCCTACCGGGTCCCACCTACTACCTTCACTCGTTCAGGTAGGCATCCGGGTGGGGGTTGGCGTGACCACGCCGACTCGGGTGCACTGCTGAGACAGCCGTGGGCCGGGCCACCCTGCGCCGCGGCGGTCGATGCGGAAGGGCGGACATGGTGACCGAGCAGGTCCAGCGGACGGGGCGAGGGCCGCACGTGCTCGAACCCGCGGGCTCTGCTCAGCCATGCCCGGACAACGGCGCGGCCGACGCCGCCTCGGTGGACTCCCTGGAGATCGCCTTCCCGGACGCCGCCGCGCTGCTCTGCGACGCCAACACCTACGTGGTCAAGGCGAACAAGGCCGCCGCCGAGCTGGCCGGGGCCACCGTGGACGAGCTGGTCGGGCAGGAGCTGGGCGCGCTGCTCATCGGCGCCGACCCGGACATCAGGCTGTGCCGCCCCGACGGCGGCGAGGTGCCGGTGCGGGTGGTCCGGCTGCCCGCGCCCGGCCGCAACCGGCAGATCGTGCTGCTGGTCGACATTTCCGACCTGGCCACCGCCGCGCAGGCGCTGCGCGAGGAGGAGCGGCGGCTCAACGACGTGCAGCGGGTCGCCGGGATCGCCTCCTGGGAGTTCGACCCGGCCACCGGCGAGACCGTCTGGTCGGCCAACCACTACGACATCCTCGGCCTCACCCCCGGCGAGGTCACCCCCGGCGCGCAGGCCGTGCTGGACGTGGCCCACCCCGAGGACCGGGACCTGGTCGCCGCGTACTGGAGCGACCACAAGAACTCCGGCGACGCCATCGACATCGAGTACCGGGTGATCCGCCCGGACGGCGAGATCCGGCGCATCCGCGGCGAGGCCAAGTCGCACTGCGACGCGCGCGGCGAGCTGGTCCGCATCACCGGCTACATCCGGGACATCACCGAGGCATGGCGGGTGGAGAACGAGCTGGCCAAGGAGCGGGTGCGGCTGCTGGAGGCGCAGCGGATCGCGCGCATGGGCAGCTGGACCTACGAGGTGGCCGCGGGCACGATCTACCGCAGCGAGGCGCTGATCGAGCTCTTCGACGAGGTCGGCTCGGTGCCGGACAACGACATCCTCTCCGGCGTGCATCCCGGCGACCTCAAGGCGCTGGCCGAGCTGCGGGACCGGCTGCTGGTGGCCGAGCACGGCGAGACCGCGGAGACCGAGTTCCGCGGCGAGCTGGGCGACAAGGTCTACATGCTGCGGGTGCGCGCCGAGCACGGCGAGGACCGCAAGGTGGCCCGGTTGCAGGCCACCGTGCAGAACGTGACCGAGCAGCGCGCGCTGGAACGCCAGCTGCTGCGCGACCGGCGCAGGCTGGACGACGCGCAGCGGGTGTCCCGGCTGGGCACTTGGGAGTGGTACCCGGCCACCGGCGAGACCTCCTGGTCGGAGATGCTCTTCGAGCTCTACGGGATGCCGCCGGGCCAGCGCACCACCTACCAGGACTACCTCAACCTGGTGCACCCCGAGGACCGGCAGTGGGTGGACGAGCTGTGGCAGCAGCTGGCCGCCGACGAGCAGCCGGTGGAGTGCGAGCACCGGCTGGTCCGCGGCGACGGCGCGGTGCGGGTGTTCCGCTGCCACGGCGCCGCGGTGACCGCGCCCGACGGCGGCACGGTGATGGTCGGCACCGCGCAGGACATCACCGAGCAGCGGGTGGTGGAGACCCGGATGCAGCGCTCCAGCCAGCGCTTCGCCGACCTGGTCTCGGTCACCCCGGTGGGCATCGGCATCTTCGACGACAGCGAGCGGCTGGTCGACGCCAACGACGCGCTGTGCGAGCTGCTCGGCTTCGACCTCGAACAGCTGCGCGGGATGACCGCCGAGCAGCTCACCCACCCCGACGAGCCCTCCGACCAGCTCTCCATCGGCGCCATGATGGCCGCCGAGGACCAGAAGAACCTCAAGATCCCGCAGCGGGTGCTGCTGCGCTCGGACAACGAGCCGGTCTACTGCGAGCTGCACGTGGCGCTGTCCGTGCAGGACGACGGCCGCCGGTTCTCCCTGGTGGTCTTCCAGGACATCACCGAGCGCCGCCGCACCGCCGAGGCGCTCAAGCACCAGGCCACCCACGACGACCTGACCGGCCTGCCGAACCGGGCCGCGGTGAAGGAGCTGCTGGCCGGGCTGCTGCACGGCGACCACCCGCACGGGGTGGCGGTGCTGTTCTGCGACATCGACAACTTCAAGCGGGTCAACGACTCCCTCGGCCACGACGCGGGCGACGAGCTGCTGGTGGTGCTGGCCAGGCGGCTGGAGGGCGGGCTGCCCAAGGGCTGCACCGCGGCCAGGCTCTCCGGCGACGAGTACGTGATCATCTGCGAGAACATCGACGAGGTCGGCGGGGTGGACGCGCTGGCCACCAAGGTCTCCAGCCTGCTGCGCACGGTGGTGCCGGTGCACGGCCAGCTGGTCCGGATCTCCGCCTCGATCGGCGCCGCGGTGCCCAACGGCTCCCGCGCCACCGGCGACGACCTGCTGCGCTTCGCCGACGCGGCCATGTTCGAGGCCAAGCGCCGCGGCGCGGGCCGGGTGTCGCTGGCCAGTGCCGCGCTGATGGCCTCCGCGGACTGGCAGGTGCACCTGGAGGGTCAGCTGCGCGACGCGCTGGCCAGGGACGGCCTGGCCCTGCACTTCCAGCCGGTGGTCGACTCCAGCGGACTGGTGATCACCGCCGAGGCGCTGGTCCGCTGGCCGCACCCGGACCGGGGCCTGCTCGCGCCGGATGTCTTCCTGCCGGTGGCCGAACAGGGCGACCTGCTGCGCGAGCTGGACCGCTGGGTGCTGCGCGCGGCGCTGAAGGAGGCGGCGAACTGGCCCTCGGCCAACGGCGCCAAGGCACCCGGCGTCGCGGTCAACCTGGCCGGGCTGCTGCCGGGTGACCAGGACTTCGTGGACATCGTGGCCACCGCGGTCGCGGAGAGCGGCATCGAGTGGGACCGGGTGATCCTGGAGCTGGTGGAGACCAGCCTGGTGGACCTGCCGTCCAAGACCCGCGCGGTGATGGCCGAGCTGGTCGAGCGCGGGGTGCGCTTCGCGGTGGACGACTTCGGCACCGGCTACTCCTCGCTGGCCCGGCTCAAGGACCTGCCCGCGCAGATCATCAAGGTGGACCGCAGGTTCGTCTCCGGGGTCGGCAAGGACCCCTCGGACTTCGCGGTGGCCCGCGCGGTGGTGGACATGGCGCGCGCGATGGGCCGCAGCTGCGTGGCCGAGGGCGTGGAGACCGCGACCCAGTTCAACATCCTGCGGGGCGTCGGCGTGGACGCCTACCAGGGCTGGCTGTTCTCCAGGGCGGTGCCGCCGAGGGAGTTCCGCGCGGTGCTCTCGCTGGGCAGGCTGCACGTGCCCAAGGCCGACTCAAGCATGTGAGACCGCGGCCAGCAGCTCGGCGAGCTGGTGGCGGGGCAGGTCGACCAGGCGGTTGCCCAGGTCCAGGCCGGGGGTCAGCTCGGCGATCCGGGCGCGGGCCTCGTTCTTGGTCAGGCCGGTCCTGGTCAGCGCCTCCCGCCAGATGTTGCCCGGCTTGCCGTGCGCGCGGTCCAGCAGGGCGCGCTGGACCTGTTGCGCGGCAGGGGTTTCGGTGATCCGGTCGGCGACTATCACCGCGGACTTCGGGCCGGGGGTGCTGCGCAGGAAGCGCAGCTTGTACTTGCCGGCAACAAGATCCGCCAGTGCGCGCTGGCCGCGTTCGCTGGTGATGTCCGGGTGGTTGTTGTCCACCAGCAGCAGCACCCGGTCCGCGGAGATGGCCAGCAGGTGCCGCAGCGCCCACGGGCCGGGGTCGGCGGTGGTGTCCACGGCCACCGCGCCGCGGGCGGTCACCGGGGCGGACCAGCCCGGTTGGCGGACAACGACTTCCAGGCCGTCCCTGGCCGCCAGCTCGCGCACCGGGTCGAGCTGGCCCGCGCCGGTGGACTCGATGGACTGCGGGCCGTGGGTGTAGATGCCGGTCCCGGCAACGGTTTTCTTGGCTTTGGCGGTCGGGCGGCAGACGTAGAGCGAGCTCGCGCTGCCCACCGCCTGGGCGCCCTGGTAGCGGTCGAAGTCCGGCAGCAGCGCCTCGAACACCAGGCCCAGCCGCAGCAGCTCCTGTTGCACCTTGGCGCCCAGTGCGGGGCTGCGCTCGCTGAAGCCGTAGGCGATGTGGATCCGCCCGGTGGCCGGATCGCGCAGCGACTCCACCGCACGGGTGGCGAACAGGCCGATGCCCTCCGGGGTGTAGGGCGGGTCGGTGAAGACCAGGTCGGCCCAGCCGGTGGCGGCCGGCGGGAAGCCGAAGCGCAGGTCGGCGTGCAGGCAGTGGATCCGGTGGCCGCGGGCGCGGGCCAGGCCGTCGATGTGCGCGAGCAGGCGCTCGTCCAGGTCCACCACGGTCACCTGGAGGTCGGGGCGCACCGCGCACAGCGCCAGTGAGGTCAGGTCGTGGTCGCCGAGGCACAGCACGCGGGCCCCGTCCAGGTCGTAGCGCTGGTCCAGCCACAGCGCGCGGCGCAGCACCGACTCCGGGGTGGCCGGGACGTGGTCCAGCGCGGGCAGCGGCGGCGGGTTGGCCGCGATGTCGGACCGGATCGTGGGCAGCAACCCTGTGCGCTGACTCACAGTGCCGGCCAGCGGGTCTGCCGGTTCCGCCAGTTCGGCCAGCTCGAAGGCGGCGCGGTAGGCCTGCGCGCGGGCCGGGCGGATGCGGTGCCGGTCGCCCTGGCTGTCCAGGTCGGGGCCGAGCAGGGTCAGCAGCTCCTCCACCGAGCGGCGCGGGGCGGCTGGCCTGCGGATCAACTCGGCCAGCGGCTGCCAGCCCTCGGCCAGCAGGGCGAGCACGCGGCGTAGCCGGCGGCGGCCCGGTCCGGCCGCGGACAGGTGGGCGGCGAGCTGGTCCAGCGGCGCGTCGACGGTCACAAAACGTTTACTGTAAAGGGCTGGCCACTGGGTGTTGACCTCGCCGTTGTCAGTCCATCGGACTAAGGTCGATTGCTCAGGCGGCGGCCGGCCAGTGGCCGTCACGACCTTAGGGGGGCTCGTGTGATCGAGTTCCAGGCCGTGACCAAACGCTTCGATGACGGCACCGTCGCCGTTGACGAGCTGACCCTCTCCGTGCAGGCGGGCACGATCACCGTGTTCGTCGGGCCGTCCGGCTGCGGGAAGACCACCTCGCTCCGCATGGTCAACCGGATGGTGGAACCCACCTCGGGCACCATCCTGGTCAACGGGAACGACATCAGGGACTCCGACCCGGCGCTGCTGCGCCGCGGCATCGGCTACGTGATCCAGCAGGCAGGCCTGTTCCCGCACCGCAGCGTGCTGGACAACATCGCCACCGTGCCGCTGCTCTCCGGCTGGACCCGGCGCAAGGCACGGGCCCGCGCCGCCGAGCTGCTGGAGACCGTCGGCCTGCCGACGGCACTCGGCTCGCGGTACCCCGCGCAGCTCTCCGGCGGGCAGCAGCAGCGGGTCGGGGTGGCCAGGGCGCTGGCCGCGGATCCGCCGGTGCTGCTCATGGACGAGCCGTTCAGCGCGGTGGATCCCGTTGTGCGCGAAGGACTTCAGGACGAGCTGCTGCGGTTGCAGGCCGAGCTGGACAAGACCATCGTCTTCGTCACCCACGACATCGACGAGGCGGTCCGGATCGGCGAGAAGATCGCGGTGTTCCGGCAGGGCGGCGTGCTCGCCCAGTACGCCACCCCGGCGGAGCTGTTGACCAGGCCCGCCAACGACTTCGTGGCCAACTTCGTGGGCAAGGACCGCGGCTACCGCGGACTGTCCTTTGTGGAGGACGGCGAGCTGGACCTGCGCTCGGTGGCCACCGTGCAGGTGGGCGCGCAACGGCGGGCGGGCACCGGCTGGACGCTGGCGCTGGACGAGCGGAACCAGCCGCGCGGCTGGCTGCCGCCGGAGTCCATCGCGGACGGCCAGGTCGCGGAGGCCTCGCTGGTGCCAGGCGGTTCGCTGCACGTGCGCGGCACCGCGCTGCGCGGCGCGCTGGACGCGGCGCTGTCCTCGCCCGCCGGGCTCGGCGTGGTGGTGGACGAGCAGGGCGGCTACTCCGGCGTGGTCACCGCGCAGCAGGTGCTCGACCTGCTGGCGCGGCACCGTGAGCAGGAGACGGGCAGGGTCTGAGCGTGTTGGACGACTTCAGTCGCTACCTCAGCAGCCGGGCGAACCTGGAGGGGGTGCTCAGCGGCCTGCTGGAGCACGTGCTGCTCTCCCTGGCCCCGGTGCTGATCGGCCTGCTGCTGGCCATCCCGCTCGGCTGGCTCGCCCAGCGCACCCGGTTCCTGCGCACCCTGTTCCTGGGCACCGCCAACATCGTCTACACCATCCCGTCGCTGGCGCTGTTCGTGGTGATCCCGGGCCTGCTCGGCACCCGGATCACCGATCCGGTCAACGTGGTGGTGGCGCTGACCGTCTACACAACCGCGCTGCTGGTGCGACCGGTGATCGACGCGCTGGACTCGCTGCCCAACCACGTGATCGCCGCGGCCACCGCGATCGGCTTCAAGCCGGTGCACCGGTTCTTCGCCGTCGACCTGCCGCTGTCCGTGCCGGTGCTCACCGCTGGCGTGCGGGTGGCCGCGGTCAGCAACATCAGCCTGGTCAGCGTGGGCGCGCTGATCGGCGTCGGCGGGCTCGGCGTGCTGTTCACCGACGGGTTCCGGGTGCAGGACTTCCCGCCGATCATCGTCGGCATCGTGCTCACCCTGGTGCTGGCGGCCCTGGTGGACGGGGCGCTGGTGGTGCTGCGCAAGGTGCTCACCCCGTGGACCAGGGTCGGAACCGGAGGCGCGGCGTGATCCAGCAGCTGATCGACTGGCTGGCCGACCCCGAGCACTGGCGCGGGCCGGACGGCCTGCCGAACCGGTTGGCCGAGCACCTCTACTACACGCTGATCGCGGTGTTCGGCGCCGCGGCCATCGGCATCCCGCTGGGCCTGTTCGTCGGGCACACCGGGCGCGGCGGGCTGGTCTTGGTCGGCGCCTCCAACGCGATGCGCGCGCTGCCCACGCTGGGCCTGGTGACCTTCCTGTTCCTGCTCGGCGGCGGCTCCCAGGTCTCCACCCTGATCGCGCTGATCGTGCTCGCGGTGCCGCCGATCCTGGCCGGCACCTACGCGGGCGTGCAGGACACCGACGCCGGGGTGGTCGACGCCGCCCGCGGCATGGGCATGACCGGCTGGCAGCGGCTGTGGCAGGTCGAGGTGCCCAACGCGCTGCCACTGCTGCTGGGCGGCCTGCGCAACGCGATGCTGCAGGTGGTGGCGACCGCGGCGGTCGCGGCCTACGTCGGACTCGGGGGACTGGGCCGGGTGCTGCTGGACGGCATGCGGATCTACGACTACCCGAAGGTGGTGGCGGGCGCGTTCGCGGTGGCGCTGCTCGCGGTGGTGCTGGACCTGCTGCTGGCGGGACTCCAGCGGATCGTGGTGCCGCGCGGCCTGCGGGTGGCGGCGCGCGCGGCGGCGATCGCCCGCGGCGCGACCAAGGTCCGGGCGAAGTCCAACGGGGACAACAACTCAGCCAAGATCGAGACCCGGGCCACGGAGTCCGGTGTCGCTGGAGGGACAAGGTAATGAAGCGGAACCTGGCGGCGCTGGCCGTACTGGTCCTGGCCGCGGTGAGCGCCTGCGGGGCGCCATCGGACCCGCTCAAGGACAACGCGCCCGCCGCGGACGGGACGATCAAGATCGGCTCGGTCGACTTCCCGGAGAACAAGCTGCTGGCCCAGATCTACGCCACCGTGCTGCGGGAAGCGGGGGTCAAGGCCGAGGTGGCCAGCCCGGTGTCGGCGCGCGAGGTGGTGCTCAAGGGCCTCAAGGACGGCTCGTTCACCCTGGTGCCCGACTACAGCGGCAACCTGTTGCAGGCGCTGGACCCGGCCACCACGCTGACCAAGTCCGAGGAGGTCTACAACGCGCTCAAGCAGAAGACCGGCTCCGACCTCGAGGTCCTGGAGCCCGCGCCGGGCGAGGACAAGGACGTGCTGGTGGTGACCCAGCAGGTGGCCCAGCAGTTCAACCTGAAGTCCATGACCGACCTCGGCCCGAAGTGCGCACAGCTGACCCTGGCCGCGGCAGGCGAGTGGAAGACCCGCTGGGAAGCCAAGATCAAGCAGCTGTACAACTGCACCTTCAAGGAGATCCGCTCCACCGACGCGGGCGGCCCGGTCACCCTGGACGCGATCAAGGGCGGCTCGGCGCAGGTGGCCAACCTGTTCACCACGGCATCGGCGATCAGCACCAACAACTTCGTGCAGCTGGCCGACCCGAAGAACATGTACCCGGCGCAGAACGTCATCCCGCTGGCCAAGAGCGGCAAGCTCAAGGACGCCGCCAAGCTCGCCCTGAACCAGATCTCCAAGAAGATCACCACCGAGAAGCTGGCCGCCGCGGTCAAGCGGATCGAGGTGGACAAGGAGAACCCGCAGGACGTGGCCTGGGACTTCGTGAAGCAGAACGCCGGCTCGTAAGCGGAAAAGTTAGTTCCCCCGGCCGGGCTGGCCGCCGATCCTGGCGGTCAGCCCGGCCGCGCTTTGCATGGCTTCCGCAGCCAGCTCCGGCCAGTCTTGACCGCACTCCTGCTCGCACTCGTGCCGCAGGGTCAGGCTGATCGCCGCCACCGGCCGACCGCTGTGGTCGAACACCGGCACCGCCACCGAGGCGAACCCGGGCGTGACGTGCCCGTCCTCCACCGCCCAGCCGCGCTGCCGTTCCGCGCTCAGCAGCCGCCGCAGCGCGGGCAGGTCGCGCGGGCCGCGGCCGGTGCGGTCCACGAACGCGCGGGCGGCCGGGAACAGCGCCCTGACCTGCGCGGGCGGCAGGCCGCCGAGGATGGCCCTGCCGGAGGCGGTGAGCTGGGCCGGGAGCCGCACGCCGACGTCGGTGACCAGGGTCTGTGGCCGGTGCGGCTGCTCTTTCAGCAGGTAGAGGGCTTCCGCGCCGTGCAGCACGCCCAGGTGCGCGGTGGTGTCCACCCGGTCGACCAGACGGCGCAGCAGCGGGCGGGCCAGGCGTTCGAGGGGGTCGTGGCGCAGGTAGGCCGAGCCGAGCTCGAAGGTGGCCACGCCGAGGCCGTAGCGGCGCTCCTCGGCGAGGTGGGTGACAAAACCGGCGCTGACCAGCTCGGTCAGCAGGTGGTAGGTGGTCGAGCGGGGCAGCTCCAGCTCGCGGGCGATGGCGGCGGCGGAGATCGGCCCCGCCCGGCCGGCGAGCAGCCGCAAGACCGCCAGCCCCCGCCGCAGGGCGGGGATATCGCTGCTCGCGCCCACCGGCCCTCCTCAACACGTCTGGGATCCCAGACAGTGTCACCCCAACCGGGATAGCCGTGCCAGTCGGTCACAGGTTCTGATGGGCACATGCAGCAACCGGTACCCGTCGGCTTGAAGCCGCTCTCCCGCGAGCAGGTCGTCGCGGTGGCCCGCGGCGGCGCGTCCGTGGAGATCACCGCGGAGGCCCAGGAGGCCATGGCGGCCACCAGGGCGCACATCGAGGCCCTCGCCGAGGCGACCACGCCCACCTACGGCGTGTCCACCGGCTTCGGCGCGCTGGCCGTCCGGCACATCCCGCCGGAGAAACGCGCCCAGCTGCAGCGCTCGCTGGTCCGCTCGCACGCCGCGGGCGCGGGGCCGGAGGTGGAGGCCGAGGTGGTGCGCGCGCTGATGCTGCTCCGCCTGCGCACGCTGACCAGCGGCCACACTGGCATCCGGCCGCGCACCGCGGCGACCATGGCCGCGCTGCTCAACGCCGGGCTGGTGCCGGTGGTGCACGAGTACGGCTCGCTCGGCTGCTCCGGCGACCTGGCCCCGCTGTCCGCGGTCGCCCTGGCGCTGATGGGCGAGGGCCAGGTCAGGGACGAGTCCGGGCGGCTGCGCCCGGCCGCCGAGGCCATGCGCGAGCACCGGATCGAGCCGGTCAAGCTGGCCGAGAAGGAAGGCCTGGCGCTGATCAACGGCACCGACGGCATGCTCGGCATGCTGGTCATGGCCGCCGCCGACCTGCACCGGCTGCTCGACCTGGCCGACGTCACCGCGGCGATGAGCGTGGAGGCGCTGCTGGGCACCGACCGGCCGTTCGCCCCCGAGCTCCAGGTGCTGCGCCCGCACCCCGGCCAGGCCCGCTCGGCGGCCCGGATGTTCGCCGCGCTGGCCGGTTCGCCGATCGTGGCCAGCCACCGCGGCCCGGACTGCACCAGGGTGCAGGACGCCTACTCGCTGCGCTGCTCCCCGCAGGTGCACGGCGCGGCCAGGGACACCCTGGCCTACGTGGAGACCGTGGCCGACCGGGAGCTGGCCGCCGCGGTGGACAACCCGGTGGTGCTGGCCGACGGCCGGGTGGAGTCCAACGGCAACTTCCACGGCGCGCCGGTGGCTTACGCGCTGGACTTCCTGGCCATCCCGGTCGCGGACGTGGCCAGCATCGCCGAGCGGCGCACCGACCGGATGCTGGACGTGGCCCGCTCGCACGGGCTGCCGCCGTTCCTGGCCGACGACCCCGGCGTGGACTCCGGCCACATGATCGCCCAGTACACCCAGGCCGCACTGGTCTCCGAGCTGAAGCGGCTGGCCAACCCGGCCTCGGTGGACTCCATCCCCAGCTCGGCCATGCAGGAGGACCACGTGTCCATGGGCTGGTCCGCCGCGCGCAAGCTGCGCAAGTCGGTGGACGGCCTGACCACCGTGCTGGCCATCGAACTGCTCACCGCGGCCCGCGCGCTGGAACTGCGCGCCCCGCTCGCCCCGGCCCCGGCCACCGCCGCCGCGCTGCGCGTGCTCCGCGGGCACGTCGCGGGACCGGGCCCCGACCGCCATCTCGCCCCGGAGATCGCCGCCGCCGAACGCGTGGTGCGTTCCGGCGAGCTGCACGCCGCGGTCGAGCCATTCCTCTCGTCTGCCAATGGAGGGTGAAGTGACCACCGCAGGCCCCCGTCCGGTGCGCGCCGCGCGCGGCACCGAGCTGACCGCGCGTGACTGGTCCACCGAGGCCGCGCTGCGCATGTTCCACAACAACCTCGACCCCGAGGTGGCCGAGCGCCCGGACGACCTGGTCGTCTACGGTGGCACCGGCAAGGCCGCCCGCGACTGGAACAGCTTCGACGCGATCAGCCGCGAGCTGACCAACCTGGCCCCTGACGAGACGCTGCTGGTGCAGTCCGGCCGCCCGGTGGGCGTCATGCGCACCCACGAGTGGGCGCCGCGGGTGCTCATCGCCAACTCCAACCTGGTCGGCGACTGGGCCAGCTGGCCGGAGTTCCGGCGGCTGGAGCAGCTCGGGCTCACCATGTACGGCCAGATGACCGCCGGGTCCTGGATCTACATCGGCACCCAGGGCATCCTGCAGGGCACCTACGAGACCTTCGCCGCGGTGGCCACCAAGCGCTTCGGCGGCACCCTGGCCGGCACGCTCACCCTCACCGGCGGACTCGGCGGCATGGGCGGCGCCCAGCCGCTGGCGGTCACCATGAACGAGGGTGTCGCGCTCTGCGTCGAGGTCGACCCCGGCCGCGCCCGCCGCCGCCTGGAGACCCGCTACCTGGACGAGATCGCCGAGGACCTGGACGACGCGGTCGAACGCTGCCTGGCGGCCAAGCGGGAGCGGCGCCCGCTGTCCGTCGCGGTGATCGGCAACGCGGCCGAGGTCTTCCCCGAGCTGCTGCGCCGGGGCGTGGACATCGACGTGGTCACCGACCAGACCTCCGCGCACGACCCGCTGGCCTACCTGCCCAAGGGCGTGGACCTGGCCGACTGGCACGACTACGCGGCCAAGAAGCCGGATGAGTTCACCGACCGGTCCCGGGAGTCGATGGCCGAGCAGGTGGAGGCCATGGTCGGCTTCATGGACCGGGGCGCCGAGGTCTTCGACTACGGCAACTCCATCCGCGGCGAGGCCAAGCTCGGCGGCTACGAGCGGGCCTTCGACTTCCCCGGCTTCGTGCCCGCCTACATCCGGCCGCTGTTCTGCGAGGGCAAGGGCCCGTTCCGCTGGGCCGCGCTCTCCGGCGACCCCAAGGACATCGAGGCCACCGACCGCGCCATCCTGGAGCTGTTCCCGGAGAACAAGGCGCTGCACCGGTGGATCAAGATGGCCCAGGAGCGGGTCGAGTTCCAGGGCCTGCCCGCCCGGATCTGCTGGCTCGGCTACGGCGAACGCCACCTGGCCGGGCTGAAGTTCAACGAGATGGTGGCCAGCGGCGAGCTGTCCGCGCCGATCGTGATCGGCCGCGACCACCTGGACTGCGGCTCGGTCGCCTCCCCGTACCGGGAGACCGAGGCGATGGCCGACGGCTCGGACGCCATCGCGGACTGGCCGCTGCTCAACGCTCTGATCAACACCGCCTCCGGGGCCACCTGGGTGTCCATCCACCACGGCGGCGGCGTGGGCATCGGCCGCTCCATCCACGCCGGTCAGGTCACCGTGGCCGACGGCACCCCGCTGGCCGCGCAGAAGCTGGAACGCGTGCTCACCAACGACCCCGGCATGGGCGTCATCCGCCACGTCGACGCGGGCTACTCGCGGGCCGACGAGGTTGCGGCGGAACGCGGTGTGCGGGTGCCCATGGAAGGGGTAGCAAAGAAGGCATGAGCACTGCGACGGGGTTGCTGGCGGAGATCGCCGGCGTCGGGGCCGACCGCCAGCGCGGCGGCTACTCCCGGCATGGGTTCGACCGGGTCGAGCTGGAGCTGCGCGAGTGGTTCACCGCCGAGGCGCTCAAGCGCGGGCTGGCGGTGGAGTCCGACCGCAACGGCAACCTCTGGGCCTGGTGGGGCGCGCCCGGCCAGGACGCGGTGATCACCGGCAGCCACCTCGACTCGGTGCCCGGCGGCGGCGCCTTCGACGGCCCGCTCGGCGTGGTCTCCGCGCTGGCCGCGGTGGACGTGTTGCGAGCCAAGGGTTTCCGGCCGAACCGGCCGTTCGCGGTGACCGTGTTCGCCGAGGAGGAAGGCGGCCGGTTCGGGGTGCCCTGCCTGGGTTCCAGGCTGATGGCGGGCACCATCGAGGCGGACGCGGCGCGGCGGCTCACCGACCTGGACGGGGTGACCCTGGCCGACGCGGTAGCCGCGGCCGGGCTGGACCCGGCCCGGCTGGGTCCGGATGACGAGGCGCTGTCCCGGATCGGCTGCTTCGTGGAACTGCACGTGGAGCAGGGCAAGGGGCTGATCGAGGTGGACGCGCCGGTCGGGGTGGCCTCCTCGATCCTGGCGCACGGGCGCTGGCGGTTCCGCTTCACCGGCGAGGGCAACCACGCCGGGGCCACCCTGATCGGCGACCGGATCGACCCGATGCTGCCGGCCGCACAGCTGGTGCTGGCGGCCAGGGCCGCGGCCGGCGCGGTGGACGGGGCGCGGGCCACCGTGGGCAAGCTCATCCCGAATCCCGGTGGCACCAACGTGATCGCCTCCGCGGTGGACGTGTGGCTGGACGCGCGCGCGGCCACCGACGAGGTGACTCGCAACGTGGTCGCCGAGATCACCGCGGCGGCCATGGACGCGGCCGAGTCCGAGGGCTGCCAGGTCACCGTGACCGAGGAGTCCTACGGCGACACGGTGATCTTCGACCCGGCGCTGCGGGACCAGCTGGCCGCCCAGCTCGGCGGCGTGCCCGCGCTGCCCACCGGAGCGGGCCACGACGCCGGGATCCTGGCGGCCAAGGTGCCCACCGCGATGCTGTTCGTGCGCAACCCCACCGGCGTCAGCCACGCCCCGGCCGAGCACGCCGAACCGGCCGACTGCGAGGCCGGGGTGGCCGCGCTGGCCCACGTCGTCGAGCAGCTGACCCGATGAGCACCTACTGGTGCGAACAGGCCTGGCTGCCCGGCGGAGTGACCGGCGGCGTGCTGGTCCGCACGGACCGCGGCGTGATCACCGGTGTGTCCACAGTGGACAGTCCACCGCTCGGCGCGCGGCGGCTGCCGGGGGTGGTGCTGCCCGGGTTCGCCAACGCGCACTCGCACGCCTTCCACCGGGCGCTGCGCGGCCGCACGCACGGCGACGGCGGCACCTTCTGGACCTGGCGCGAGGGCATGTACGCGCTGGCCGCCAAGCTCAACCCGGACAACTACCTGCGGCTGGCCCGCGCGGTGTACACCGAGATGGCGCTGTCCGGGGTGACCGCGGTCGGCGAGTTCCACTACGTGCACCACGCCCCCGGCGGCAAGCCCTACGCCGACCCCAACGCGATGGGCGAGGCGCTGCGCCAGGCCGCCGCCGAGGCCGGCATCCGGCTCACCCTGCTGGACGCCTGCTACCTGTCCGCGGGCTTCGGCGATCCCCTTGCCCCGGAACAACTCCGCTTCGGCGACGGCGACGCCGCGACCTGGGCCGCCCGGGTCGCGGCCATGCCCGAGGACCCGAACACCCGCGTCGGCGCGGCCATCCACTCGGTCCGCGCCGTGCCCCGCGACCAGCTGGCCGACGTGGTCTCCGGCGCGGCAGGCCGCCCGCTGCACGTGCACCTGTCCGAGCAGCCCGCCGAGAACGAGGCCTGCCAAGCCGCCCACGGCCTGACCCCGACTGAGCTGTTGCACGAGGCGGGCGCGTTGTCCCCGCGCACCACCGCGGTGCACGCCACCCACCTGACCACCGGCGACATCGCGCTGCTCGGCGGCACCGGCACCGGCTCCTGCTTCTGCCCGACCACCGAGGCCGACCTGGCCGACGGCATCGGCCCGGCCCGCGAGCTCGCCGACGCGGGCAGCCCGATCTCCCTTGGCAGCGACCAGCACGCGGTCAACGACCCGATCCTGGAGGCCAGGGCGCTGGAACACCACGAACGCCTGCGCACCGGCCAGCGCGGCCGGTTCACCCCCGCCGAGCTGCTCCAAGCGTCCACAGTGGACGGTCACCGCGCGCTCGGCTGGCCCGACGCGGGAGTCATCGCCCCCGGCAACCGGGCCGACCTGGTGGCGCTGCGCCTGGACTCGGTGCGCACCGCGGGCTGCCGCCCCGACCAGGTCCTGCTGGCCGCGACCGCGTCCGATGTGGACAGTGTGGTCAGCGGCGGCGAGCTGATCGTGCGCGGCGGCGAACACATCCGGCTCGGCGCGGCGGGACCGTTGCTGGCCAAGGCGATCAACGAGGTGTGGGCATGACCGTCCTGATCACCAACATCGGTGAGCTGACCACCAACGACCCCGAGCTGGGCCAGCTGACCAACGCCGCCCTGGTCCTCGACGGCGACCGCGTCGTCTGGACCGGCCCGGCCGACCAGGCGCCCGCCGCCGACAACCTGGTCGACGTGGACGGCCGCGCCGCCCTGCCCGGCTGGGTGGACAGCCACACCCACCTGCTCTTCGCCGGCGACCGCACCGCCGAGTTCACCGCCAGGATGGCAGGCCAGCCCTATGCCGCCGGCGGTATCGCGGTCACCGTCAACGCCACCCGCGAGGCCACCGACGAGCAGCTCACCGAGGGCCTGCGCCGCCACCTGGCCGAGGCCGCCAGTCAGGGCACCACCTACCTGGAAACCAAGACCGGCTACGGCCTGAGCACCGAACACGAGCTCCGCTCCGCCCGCATCGCGGGCCGGCTGGCCGACGAGGTCACCTTCCTGGGCGCGCACCTGGTCCCGCCGGGCTGGGACGCCGACGACTACGTCCGCCTGGTCTGCGGCGAGATGCTGGACGCGGTCGCCCCGCACGTCCGCTGGGCCGACGTCTTCTGCGAGACCGGCGCCTTCGACGAGGACCAGTCCCGCGAGGTGCTCAAAGCCGCCGCGGCCAAGGGCCTCGGCCTGCGCGTGCACGGCAACCAGCTCGGCTACGGCCCCGGCGTCCGCCTCGCGGTCGAGCTGAACGCCGCCAGCGTCGACCACTGCACCCACCTCACCCCCAGCGACATCGACGCCCTGGCTGCCTCCAGCACGGTCGCCACCCTGCTCCCCGCCTGCGACCTCTCCACCCGCCAGCCCCTGCCCGAGGCCCGCAAGCTCCTGGACGCCGGCGCCACCATCGCCCTGGCCTCCAACTGCAACCCCGGCTCCAGCTACACCTCGTCCATGGCCTTCTGCGTGGCCACCGCGGTCCTCCAGATGCGCCTCACCGTCGAGGAAGCGGTCCGCGCGGCCACCTGGGGCGGAGCGCGGGCGCTGGGCCGGGACAGCGGCGACGGCGCGGTCGGCGTGCTCCGGCCGGGCGCCCGCGCGGACGTGCACGTGCTGGACGCCCCGTCGGTGACCCACCTGGCGTACCGGCCGGGCGTGCCACTGACTCACTCGGTCTGGCGCTGCGGCCTGCGGGTCAGGTAGCCCCGGTCCCGCGGCCCCGGACGGCGATCAACGCTTTCGGTTGGTTTTCCCCCTGTTTCGGTTCACTTCTCGTGTTCGATCCACCAACACGAGGAGATTCCATGAGGTCGCTGAAGTCCGTGCTCCTGGTCGGCGCGCTCGCCATCGGTCTGCCGCTGGGCACCGCGTCGGTCGCCATGGCCGACGAAGCCGCGAAGCCCGCCAAGCCGGGTGTGGTCAAGTTCGCCGGGATCGCCGTGGCGGAGACCGCGGACAAGGCCGTGCGGCTGGCGCAGGACGGGGTTGACAAGGCGATCGCGGCGCACGAGAAGCGGACCGGGACCAGCTGCAAGAAGCTGAAGGGTCTGGTCACGGTGGAGAAGCGGTCCGAGACCAGCTTCGTGGGCACCGCGCGGACCAGCGCCGTCTGCCGCTAGGCCGCCGCGCCGGGCGGGGCTCAGGCCCGGCTGGCCGCCGGAACGCGGTGCGGGGCCGCCAGGTCCGGTAGCCACAGCACGAAGGTGCTGCCGTGGCCGGGGGAGCTGTGCACGGTGGCGTGGCCGTCGTGGCTCTCCACGATCTGCCGCACGATCGCCAGGCCGAGTCCGCTGTGACCGTTGTGCGCAGCATGGTCCTCGGCTTGCCAGAACCGGTCGAACACCCTGGCCTGGGCCTCGGGACCCAGGCCGGGGCCCTGGTCGCGGACGGCGAGCCAGCACCAGCCGTCGCCGCGGCCGGTGGCCACCTCGACCGTGCTGCCCTCGGGGGCGAAGCGCAGCGCGTTGCTCAACAGGTTGGCGGTGGCGCGTTTGAGCGCGTCCCGGTCGCCGGTCACCCGCAGGCCTGGGGCCAGCCGGCGGGTGAGGGTGAGGCCGGCCTCGGTGGCGAGCTGATCGTGTTCGGCGGCGGACTCCTCGGCCAGCTCGCCCAGGTCGGCCTCGGTCTCGGCGAAGGCGGGGGCGTCCCGGCGGCCGGTGGCCAGCAGGTCCTCGACCAGGCCGCTCATCCGCAGCACCGCGCGGCGCACCACCTCACCCGCCTGCTGCCGTTCCGCCGCCGTGGCGTCCGGGCGGGTGAGCACCGCGTCCACGTTCGCCTGGATGATCGCCAGCGGGTTGCGCAGCTCGTGCGAGGCGTCGCCGAGCAGGCGGCGCTGGTCGGCGAAGGCGGTGTCCAGCCTGGCCAGCATGTCGTCGATGGTGTCGGCCAGGCCGCGCAGCTCGTCGGAGGGGCCGTCCAGGGCGATCCGGCGGGACAGGTCGGTGGCGCTGATCTCCCTGGCGCGCTGGGTGATCCGGCGGATCGGCCGCAGCGCGCGGCCGGCCTGCCACCAGCCGATGGCCAGGCTGAGCAGGAACAGCGCGGAGAGCGCGAGCGCGGAGTACCGGCCGAGCAGGGTGACCGCCTGGTACTGCACGTCGCGCTCGAAGTCCTTGAGCGCGTTCTGCTTCTCCGCCGTCCAGTACTGCACGCCGTCCGGGCCGATGAGCACCTTGACCAGCGGGCTCTGCGTCGACGGCTCGGCCGTCTCCAGGGTGTACAGCACGCCGAGGTAGATCGCGGTGATCACCAGCGCGCCCAGCACGAACACCCAGGCCGAGTAGGACACGGTGAGCCGGAACCGGATCGTGGTCATCCAGCGGTGCGCGCTCACCGCTCCACCAGCCGGTAGCCGCGGCCGATCACGGTCTCGATCGGCGCCCGGCCCTGCGCACTGGACACCTTGCGCCGCAACGTGCCCACCGTGACCCGCACGGTCTCGGTGAACGGGTTGGCGAACTCGTCCCACACGTGTTCGAGCAGCTCCTCGGCGGGAACCAGCTTGCCCGGCCTGGACATCAGGTACCGCAGCACGCCGAACTCCTTGCGGGTCAACGAGATCGGCACCCCGTCCCGGCTCACCTCACCGCTGGCCGGGTCCAGCTCCAGCCCGCCCGCGCGCAGCACCGGCTCCCCGCAGTCGCCGTCCCGCCGCAGCAGCGCCCTGATCCTGGCCAGCAGCTCGGCCAGCGCGAACGGCTTCACCAGGTAGTCGTCCGCGCCGTGATCCAGCCCGCGTACCCGGTCGGCCAGGCTGGCCCGCGCGGTGAGCATCAGGATCCGCACCCCGCTGGTCGCCCGGATCCGGCGGCACAGGCCGAGGCCGTCGCCGTCGGGCAGGTTCAGGTCCAGCACCACCAGGTCGTAGGCGTGCACGCCGAACTTGGTCAGCGCCTCGGCGCCGGTGGCCGCGGTGTCCACCGCGTACCCGGCGTGGCTGAGCCCGGTGCGCAGCGCGCTGGCCAGGTCGGCCTCGTCCTCCACGATGAGCAGTCGCACCCCGCCGACGGTATCCGCACTGGCGGAGAGGTCCGGACCACGCTTTCGGCGGATTTTCGCCCGCGCTCAGTCCCCGGCGAGCAGGTACGCACCGCGGGCGATCCCGGCCAGCACCGCGGTGGTGGTGGCGTCGGCGTCCATCGGCCCGGAGTCCACCACGTGCCGTTCCAGCTCGCCCAGCTCGCTGAACTGCCGGTACAGCTCCCGGATCGGGGCGACCGCGGTCAGCGCCTCCGGTCCCCGGTCCACCGCGCGCCCGATGGTGATCGCCTCGTTCGGCCGCAGCACCACGTAGTGCGTCTTGAACCCGGCGCCGGCCTTGCGGAAGACGTCCAGGAACCACGGCCCGATCACGCCGTCGACCACCACGTCGTAGCCGCCGACGGCGTAGCCGAAGGCCGCGCCGGCCAGCACGTCGATCACGATCTCGTTCTGCCGCTGGGCTTCTGGCAGGTACGGCGCGATCGCGCCGCGCCGGATGAACTTGTAGAAGTCGTCGGTGTGCAGGTGCACGCTGGGCGACAGCTCATCGGCCAGCAACCGCGACACCGTGCTCTTGCCTGCCCCCGGCGGGCCGGTGAGCACGATGACCTGTCCTGGTGACACGGGCTCGCTCATGCCGTCGATGATGGCCCAGCCACTGGAATTGCGCTGCTGTGAATGGCGGCACGGCGTAGGTTCGGCCGCATGGAGTATGTGAAGCTGGGCGCCACCGGACTGGACGTCTCCCGGATCTGCCTGGGCTGCATGAGCTACGGCGTGCCTGAGCGCGGCCCGCACCCGTGGTCGCTGACCGAGGAGCAGAGCAGGCCGTTCCTCAAGCGCGCGGTCGAGCTGGGCATCAACTTCTTCGACACCGCCAACTTCTACAGCGACGGCACCAGCGAGGAGATCACCGGCAAGCTGCTCGGCGAGTACGCCCGCCGGGACGAGATCGTGCTGGCCACCAAGGTGTTCCTGCCGATGGGGGAGGGGCCGAACCGGCGCGGCCTGTCCCGCAAGGCGATCTTCACCGAGTTGGACAACAGCCTGCGCAGGCTGGGCACCGACTACATCGACCTGTACCAGATCCACCGGTTCGACCCGCACACGCCGATCGAGGAGACCCTGGAAGCCCTGCACGACGTGGTCAAGTCGGGGAAGGTGCGCTACCTCGGCGCCTCCTCCATGCACACCTACCAGTTCGCCAAGATGCTCTACACCGCCGACCTCAACGGCTGGACCAGGTTCGTCTCCATGCAGAACCACTACAACCTGATCTACCGCGAGGAGGAGCGGGAGATGCTGCCGCTGTGCGCGGAGGAGGGCATCGGCGTGATCCCGTGGAGCCCGCTGGCCCGCGGCCGCCTCACCCGCGACTGGGACGAGGCCACCGCGCGCGCCGAGACCGACGATTTTGGCAAGACGCTCTACCAGGACAGCGACCGGATCGTGGTGGACGCGGTGGCGGCGGTGGCCGCCGAGCGCGGGGTGCCCAGGGCACAGGTCGGACTGGCCTGGCTGCTGCACAACCCGGCGGTGACCGCGCCCATCGTCGGCGCCACCAAGATGCACCACCTGGAGGACGCGGTCGCCGCGGTCGGCCTCGAACTCTCCGCGGAGGAGATCGCCCGGCTGGAAGCGCCCTACACGCCGCACGCCGTGGTCGGCTTCTGACCCTCCGGTAGCACCCCGAACCGGCCCGCCGGGTCCAGCCGCGCCTTCAGCTCGTGCACCCAGCGCGGGTAGCGGGCCTCGGCCGGGTCGGTGAGGAAGTTGCGGAACCGCCCGCCGCTGGTCCACGGGGCCAGCGCGGTGAACAGCGCCTCGTGCGCGGCGGGCGTGTCCGCGCCGGGGGCCAGCGTGGTGATGGTGGCCAGGTACGCCGCGTCCCGGCCACCCACCGCGTTGGGCGCCGGGCTGGCCAGCGCGCCGCCGAGGTGGCGCAGCTCCACGATGTGCGGGCCGGGCGGGGTGTGCGCGAGCAGTCGGCGCGTGATCAGCGCGTCGGCGGCGCGCAGCATCCGGTTGCTGGAGCGGAACGGGGCCGGGGTGGTCGGGTCGTTGTAGATCGAGCCGACCTCGGTCAGCGGGAGCGGGCCGAGGGTGTCCAGCAGCGGGCCGAGCGCGCGCAGCGGGGCGACCAGCTCGTCGGCGGCCGGTCCGGCCTGGGTGATCCGCAGGTGCGCCACCCGGCGCCCGCGCAGCGGCTCGGGCACGCCGGGGAAGTCCGGGAACGGGATCACCGCGATCGAGGAGGTCAGCGTGTCCGGCACGGTCGCGGTCCACTCGGTCCACACCCGCAGCGCCTCCGGGATCAGCCCGGTGTCGAAGAACAGCCCGCCTGCCCACAGCTCCGGCAGCGGGAGCAGCTCGAAGGTCATCGCGGTCACGATGCCCAGCGCCGCGCCGCTGCCGAGCAAGCCCTGGAACAGCTCCGAACCGGGCCCGACCTCCTGGAGCGTGCCGTCGGCGGTGACCACCTCCAGCGAGCGCACCCGGTCGGCGGCCCAGCCGAACGGACGGCCGAACAGGCTCAGCCCGCCACCCAGGGTGTAGCCGATGACGCCCACGTGCGGCGCGCTGCCCAGCAGCGGCATCAGCCCGTGCGGGGCGGCGGCTGCCAGAACCTCGGCCCAGCGCACGCCCGCGCCTGCCCGCGCGGTGCGCTCGACCGGGTCCACGGTCAGCTCCCGCATCCGGTGCGTGGTGATCAGCACGCCCGGCTGGCCGGTGGGCGGCAGGCCGTGGCCGGTGGACTGCACCGCGACGGGCAGGTCCCGCTCGGCGGCCAGGGCCACCGCGGCCCGCACGTCGGTGGCGGAGGCCGCGCCGACCACCAGTGCCGGGCGGTAGTCGGAGTGGGTCTGGAAGCCCGCGCGCTCGGTGTCGTAGTCGGCGGAACTGGGCTCGAAGGTCAACATGTGGCCCACGTTAGGAGCCGTTCCGGACAGGTCCTGTCCGCAAGCGTGGCAATCTTGGCGGTATGAGCCCGCTCGCCAGAGTCATGCGGTTGCTGTCGCTGTTGCAGGCCCGCCGGGAGTGGTCCGGCGCGGAGCTGGCCGAGCGGCTGGCGGTCACCGACCGGACCGTGCGCCGCGATGTGGAGAAGCTGCGCGAGCTGGGCTACCCGGTGCAGGCGAGCACCGGCACCGCGGGCGGCTATCGGCTGGTCTCCGGCCGCAACCTGCCGCCGCTGGCGCTGGATGAGGAGGAGGCGGTCGCGGTGGCCACCGGGCTGCTCACCGCGGCCGGCACCGGGATCAGCGGGGTGGCCGAGACCGCGGTGCGGGCGCTGGCCAAGCTGAGCCAGATCCTGCCCTCCCGGCTGCGGCACCGGGTGGCCGCGGTCGCCCAGGCCACCGATCCGGTGCACGCGGCCACCGGCGCGCAGGTCGACCCCTCGGTGCTCGCTGTGCTCGGCGCGGCCGTGCGCGACGGCGAGCTGCTCACCTTCGGCTACCGGCGGCGGGACGGCTCAGCGGGGGAGCGCAGAGTCGAGCCGCACCGCCTGATCACCGGCTACCGGCTCTGGTACCTGCTGGCCCACGACGTCGAACGCGCCGACTGGCGCACCTTCCGGGTCGACCGGATCACCGACCCCCGCCCCACCGGCCGCCGCTTCGCCCCGCGCGAACTGCCCGAGGCGGACACCGCCGCCTACCTGGACCGGGTGCTGGCCACCGCCCCCTACCGGCACCACGCCCTGGCGCGGATCGCCGCGCCGCCGCGCGAGGTGCTGGCCAGGACGTTCCACCTGCTGCCGGCCAGGGTGACCGAGATCGAGGGCGGCAGCGAGGTCCGGCTCAGCGCGGACACGCCCCGGGACGTGGTGCGCGACCTGCTCGGCCTGGCCGCGATCGGCGCTGACCTGGAGATCGCCGAGGCGGACGAGGAAGTGCGGGCCGAACTGCGGGCAGCCAGGGAACGGCTGGGCTGAGCGCCGGGCCGACCACGACCCGGCGCGGGTGCCGCCTCAGTCGTCCAGGTCGTCCGCGTCGTCGCGGGCCAGGAAGGTCGCCAGCCGCTCGATGGTGGTCTCGAAGTCGGGGTTGAGGTCGACGAAGGCGCGCAGCTTGTCGGCCACCCAGGCCAGGGTGACCTCCTCCTCGCCGCGCCGCTGCTCCAGCTCCTCGATACCGCGGTCGGTGAAGTACACGGATTCCTCCGGGATATGGCCGAGCCGCCAAGCCTGGGAGCAGGCTTGGCGGCTCGGGACGAACTCAAACGATCAGTCGAAAGCCTTGGCGATCAACGCCGCCTGCTCGACGTCGTGCACCTTGCCGGACCCAGCGGACGGGGCCGCCATCGCGCGCCGCGAGACCCGCTTGAGCCCGCCGAGGCGCTCGGGCAGCAGCTCCGGCAGGGACAGGCCCAGGAACGGCCAGGCGCCCTGGTTCGCCGGCTCCTCCTGGACCCAGCGGATGTCCTTGGCGTTGGGGTACTTGTCCAGCACCAGGCCCAGCTTCTTGTGCGGCACCGGGTAGAGCTGCTCGATGCGCACGATCGCCACGTTGTCCGCGCCGCGCTTCTGCCGCTCGGCGTTGAGCTCGTAGCTGATCTTGCCGCTGCACAGCAGCACGCGGTCGACCTTGTTCGGGTCGGCCACCACCGGGTCGGCCAGCACCGAGTGGAACTTGCTGTCGGTGAAGTCCTCGACCGGGCTGGTCGCGGCCTTCATCCGGAGCATGGACTTCGGGGTGAAGACCACCAGCGGCCGGTTGATCCCGTCCAGCGCGTGCCTGCGCAGCAGGTGGAAGTAGCTGGCCGGGGTGGACGGCACCGCCACCGTCATCGAGCCCTCCGCGCACAGCTGGAGGAAGCGCTCGATGCGGCCGGAGGTGTGGTCGGGGCCCTGGCCCTCGTGGCCGTGCGGCAGCAGCAGCACCACGTCGGAGCGCTGGCCCCACTTGGCCTCACCGGAGGAGATGAACTCGTCGATGATCGGCTGGGCGCCGTTGACGAAGTCGCCGAACTGCGCCTCCCACAGCACCAGCGCCTCGGGGTTGGCCACCGAGTAGCCGTACTCGAAGCCGAGCGCGGCGAACTCCGACAGCGCCGAGTCGTAGACCAGGAACTTGGCCTGGTCCTCCGACAGGTTCTGCAGCGGGGTGTACTCCTTGCCGGTCTTGCGGTCGATCAGCACCGAGTGCCGCTGCACGAAGGTGCCGCGCCGCGAGTCCTGACCGGCCAGGCGCACCCGCCGCTTCTCCATCACCAGCGAGCCGAAGGCCAGCAGCTCGGCGAAGGCCCAGTCGATGCCGCCCTCGCGGGCCATCTTCGCCCTGCGCTCCAGCACCGGCTTCACCCTCGGGTGCGGGCTGAAGCCCTCCGGCAGGTTGACGTGCGCGTCGGCGATGTGGGTCAGCGTCTCCAGCGAGATCGCGGTCTTGAGCTTGGTCGGGATGACCTGCTCGGCCTCCACCGACGGGCTCACCACGGCCGGGTGCTTCTCCAGCTCGCGGACCTCGTTGAAGACGTGCTCCAGCTGGCTGCCGAAGTCCTTCAGCGCGCTCTCGGCCTCCTCGACCGAGATGTCGCCCCGGCCGATCAGCGCCTCGGTGTAGGTCTTGCGGACCGAGCGCTTGGTGTCGATCAGGTCGTACATGGCCGGCTGGGTCATCGACGGGTCGTCGCCCTCGTTGTGACCGCGGCGCCGGTAGCAGAGCATGTCGATCACGACGTCCTTGCCGAAGGCCTGGCGATACTCCATCGCCAGCTTGGCCACCCACACACAGGCCTCGGGGTCGTCGCCGTTGACGTGGAAGACCGGCGCCTCGATCATCTTCGCCACGTCGGTGCAGTACTGGCTGGAGCGCGAGTACTCGGGGGCGGTGGTGAAGCCGACCTGGTTGTTGACCACCACGTGCACGGTGCCGCCGGTGCGGTAACCGCGCAGCAGCGCCAGGTTCAGCGTCTCGGCCACCACGCCCTGGCCGGCGAAGGCCGCGTCGCCGTGCAGCAGCACCGGGACGACGGTGAAGCCGCCCTCGCCCTTGTCCAGGATGTCCTGCTTGGCCCGGACGATGCCTTCCAGCACCGGGTCGACCGCTTCCAGGTGGGACGGGTTGCAGGTCAGCGAGACCGCGACCTCGCCGTCGCCGAACATCCGGAAGTACTTGCCCTCAGCGCCGAGGTGGTACTTCACGTCGCCGGAGCCGTGCGCCTGGCCGGGGTCGAGGTTGCCCTCGAACTCGCGGAAGATCTGCGAGATCGGCTTGCCCACGATGTTGGCCAGCACGTTGAGCCGCCCACGGTGCGGCATGCCGATGACGACCTCGTCCAGGTCGTACTCGGCCGCCTTGTCCAGCACCGCGTCCAGCAGCGGGATGACGGTCTCGCCGCCCTCCAGCGAGAACCGCTTCTGCCCGACGTACTTGGTCTGCAGGAAGGTCTCGAACGCCTCGGCCGCGTTGAGCTTGCTCAGGATGTAGATCTGCTCGGCCTGGTCCGGCTTGGAGTGCGGGACCTCGATCCGCTCCTGCAGCCACTTGCGCTCGTCCGGGCCGAGGATGTGGGTGTACTCGATGCCCACGGTGCGGCAGTAGGAGTCGCGCAGCACGCCGAGCACGTCGCGCAGCTTCATCCGCTCCCGCCCGGCGAACCCGCCGACCGCGAACTCGCGGTCCAGGTCCCACAGGGTCAGGCCGTGCGAGAGCACGTCCAGGTCGGGGTGGCGGCGCTGGCGGTAGTTCAGCGGGTCGGTGTCGGCCATCAGGTGGCCGCGGGAGCGGAAGGCGTCGATCAGCTCCAGCACGCGCGCGGTCTTGTCCACGGCGCCGTCCGGGATGTCAGCCACCCAGCGGATCGGCTCGTAGGGGATGCGCAGCGAGGCGAAGATGCTGTCGTAGAAGCCGTCCTCGCCCAGCAGCAGCTGGTGGATCCGGCGCAGGAACTCGCCGGACTCCGCGCCCTGGATGATCCGGTGGTCGTAGGTGGACGTCAGCGTGATGATCTTGCTGATGCCCATCTTGATCAGGGCCTTCTCGCTGGCGCCCTGGAACTCGGCCGGGTACTCCATCGCGCCGACGCCGATGATCGCGCCCTGGCCCGCGGTCAGCCTCGGCACCGAGTGGTTGGTGCCGATGGTGCCGGGGTTGGTCAGCGAGATCGTGGTGCCGGTGAAGTCGTCGTTGCCGAGCTTGCCGCCGCGGGCCTTGCGGATCAGGTCCTCGTAGGCCTGCCAGAACTGCAGGAAGGACATGGACTCGCAGCCCTTGATGGAGGCCACCACCAGGGTGCGCGAGCCGTCCTTGCCGGGCAGGTCGATGGCCAGGCCGAGGTTGACGTGCTCGGGGGTGCCGATGGTCGGCTTGCCCTCGGTCTCGGCGAAGAAGCGGTTCATGTTCGGGTAGCTCTCCAGCGCCCGGACAATCGCGTAGCCGATGAGGTGGGTGAAGGAGACCTTCCCGCCCCTGGTCCGCTTCAGGTGGTTGTTGATCACGATCCGGTTGTCCGCGAGCAGCTTGGCCGGGACCGCGCGCACCGAGGTGGCGGTCGGCACGGTCAGCGACTGCTCCATGTTCTTCGCGATCGCCGCGGCCGCGCCGCGCAACTGCTTGCGCTCGCCGGGACCCGAGGGCTGCTTCACCGGGGTCGCCGCGGCCGCAGCCGACGGGGTCGGCTTGGGCTTGGCCGGGGCAGCCGCCTTGGGGGCGGCGGCCGGGGCCTGGCCGTTGGTGTCAGGCGCCTTCGGCGGGGCTGCCTGGGTTGTGGTCACAGTGCTGGCGGCGGCCGACTGCGCCGCGGTCTCGCCGATGTCGGCGGACTTCTGCGTCGGCTTGTAGTCGGCGAAGAAGTCGTGCCACGCCGGGTCTACTGAGGTGGGATCAGCGAGGAACTGCTCATACATTTCCTCGACTAGCCACTCATTGGGGCCGAACTGTGACGCAGGGCTGCTGCTGGACACGGCCGACACTCGCCTCGATCCATCTGCTCGGGGTAAGACACACTCTGTTTCAGGCTAGTCCTACCGCGCGCCGCCGTGGTACAGGGCGGGGTCAGCGCGCGGAGGGCTAGGTCACAGAATCGTTTACTGGATCGGTCTAGTATCAAATCCGCACCTCAAGCGCAGCTCAAGCACGGTTCCGCCCCCGCCGCAACCCTGCCCAGAGCCCGCCGGGCCGACCGATCCGGTACCCGGGCGTGGCCGCCGTGGACCCCAGGCGAGATCACCCGGCGGCAGTTCTGGGTGTGACATCGGCCAACCCTCAGGCGGCGTCCAGGGTGCCCGCGCGCCAGAGGCGGGCGTAGGCGCCGTTCACGGCCAGCAGCTGGGCGTGGGTGCCCTCCTCCTCGATGCGGCCGTTGGCCAGCACCACGATGCGGTCCGCGCGGGCCGCGGTGGCCAGGCGGTGCGCGACCACGAAGGTGGTGCGCTCGCCGGTGAGGCGGTCGCTGGCGCTGAGCACGGCGGCCTCGGTGGCCGGGTCCAGCGCGGCGGTGGCCTCGTCCAGCAGCAGCAGGTCCGGATCGACCAAGCGGGCGCGGGCCAGCGCGATCAGCTGGCGCTGGCCGGCGGAGAGGCCCTGGCCGCGTTCGCCGACCGGCTGGCGGAAGCCCGCGCGCAGCCCGGCGATCATGGGCAGGGCGCCGACCGAGCGGGCCGCGGCCTCCACCTCGGCCGGGGTGGCTTCCGGACGGCCGTAGCCGATGTTGCTGGCCACGTCGCCGGTGAACAGGTGCGGCTCCTGCGGCACCACGCCGAGCCTGCCGCGGTAGCCGGGCAGGTGGTAGGCGCGGATGTCCACCCCGTCCACCAGCACCGTGCCCTCGGTGACGTCGTAGAACCGGGCCAGCAGCTTCACCAGCGTGGACTTGCCGGCGCCGGTGGCGCCGACCAGCGCGATGGTCTCGCCGGGGCGGGCGGTCAGCGAGATGTCGGTCAGCGCGGGCCGGTCGGTGCCGGGGTAGCTGAAGCCGACCCCGCGCAGCTCGACCGCGCCGCGCAGCCGCTCGGGCACCGCGCGCGGGTGGCCTGCCGGCGGCACCGAGGTCGGGGTGCGCAGCAGGTCGCCGATGCGGTGCAGGCCGACCTTGGCCTGCTGGTAGCCGTCGAAGACCCCGGACAGCTGCTGGATGGGCGCGAAGAACAGCCCCAGGTACAGCAGGAACGCCAGCAGCACGCCCGCGGTCAGCGAACCGGTGGCCACCCGGTACGCGCCCACGCCGAGCACCGCGGCCTGCGCCAGGTCGGAGAGCAGGGTGACGAACGGGAAGTAGGTCGCGATGTAGCGCTGGGCCCGCAGCCGGGAGCGCCGGTAGGCGTCGCTGCGCTCGGCGAAGGCGGCCGCGGAGTGCTCCTCCCTGGTGAACGCCTGGGCCACGCGCAGCCCGGAGACGTTCTCCTGCAGGTCGGCGTTGACCACCGAGACCCGTTCCCGCGCCTCGGCGTAGGCCTGCGAGGAGTAGCGGCGGAAGACCACCGTGGCGACCAGCAGGATGGGCAGCGCGGCCAGCGCGACCAGGGCCAGTCCGAGGTCGGTGAGCAGCAGGGCCACCGTGATGCCGCCGACGGTCAGCACGCTGACCACCGCGGTGGCCAGCCCGGTCTGCAGGAACGTGGACAGCGCGTCCACGTCGGTGGTCATCCTGGTCATGATCCGCCCGGCCAGCTCGCGCTCGTAGTAGTCCAGGCCGAGGCGTTGCAGCTGGCTGAAGCTGCGCACCCGCAGCAGGTACAGCACGCTCTCCCCGGCCCGCGCGGTGACCAGGGTCTGCGCGCTGACCGCGGCCCAGCCCAGGCCCACCACCAGCACGCCGAGCAGCACCAGCCCGGCCAGCGCCCAGCCGGAGCGGGCGTCCACCCCGTTGTCCACGCCGTGCCGGAACAGGGTGGGCAGCGCGATCGAGGTCGCCGCGTCCACCGCCACGCAGGCCACCGCGAGCAGCAGCAGCCTGCGCACCGGTGCCAGCAGCCGCCGCAGCCGGAACCCGGGGTCGGGCGCGCGGGCGTCGATGCCGGGCAGTTCAGGCTCGTCCCGCACCGGCGGCAGCGCGGCCACCTGGGCGAGCAGCTCGGGAGTCGCCTCCAGCGCGGTCATCGCGCCGACCCGGCCACCCCGGCCCGGCCGCGCGCCGCTGGCGGCCTGGCGCGCCGAGGCGCTGGGGCCTGAGGTGTCCTCCGGCGGGTCCGGCCAGAGCGCGGGGGTGACCCCGTCGGGGCCGGGCACCAGCGCCTCGGGCGCGGCGGCCTGGGTGTCCTCGATCGCCTCGCCCGGACCGGCCAGCAGCGCGCGGAACAGCGCGCAGCGCTCGGTCAGCTCGGCCTGGGTGCCCACGTCGACGACCTGGCCGCGGTCGAGCACCGCGATCCGGTCGGCCAGCGCCAGGGTGGAGCGGCGGTGCGCGATGAGCAGCGTGGTCCGGCTCGCGGTGACCGCGTGCAGGGTGGCGTGGATGGCCGCCTCGGTGGCCGGGTCCACCGCGGAGGTGGCGTCGTCCAGGATCAGCACCCTGGGGTCGGACAGCAGCGCGCGGGCCAGCGCGACCCGCTGCCGCTGACCACCGGAGAGGGTGAGCCCGCGCTCGCCGACCAGCGTGTCGTAACCCTGCGGCAGCGCCTCGATGAACTCGTGCGCCTCCGCCGCCTTGGCCGCCGCCTCCACCTCGGCCTCGGTGGCGTCGGGCCGCCCGTAGGCGATGTTGGCCCGGACGGTGTCGGAGAACAGGAACGCCTCCTCGAACACCACCCCGATCGCCCCGCGCAGCGCGGCCAGCCGCAGCCCCCTGATGTCCGCGCCGCCCAGCCGCACCGTGCCCTCGTGCACGTCGTAGAACCGCGGCAGCAGCAGCGACACGGTGGACTTGCCGGACCCGGCGGTGCCCACCAGCGCCAGCGTCTCGCCCGGCGCGACCCGCAGGGACACCCCGTCCAGCACCGGCTCGCTGCGCCGGTAGCCGAAGCGCACGTCCTCGAAGGCCACCTCCAGCGGCCCGTCCGGCACCTCGGCGGCGTCCGGGGCGTCGCGCACCTCCGGCTGGGAGTCGATCAGGTCGTACACCCGCTCCACGCTGGCCCTGGCCAGCTGGCTGGTGATCAGCAGGCTGGACAGCATCCGGGCCGGGCCGATCAGGTTGGCCACGTAGGTGGCGAAGGCGAGGAAGGTGCCGAGGGAGACCTGGCCGCTGATCGCGAGCGCCCCGCCCAGTCCGAGCACGCCGACCTGGCCCAGCGCGGGCAGCGCGGCCAGCGTCGCGTTCGGCTTCGCGGTCAGCCTGGCCGCGCGCAGCCGCTCGCCGAAGAGCTTGGTGGCCGCCCTCTCCAGCCTGCCGGTCTCCCTGGCCTCCTGCCCGAAGCCCTTGACCACCCTGACCCCGGTGACGGTCTCCTCCACGTGCTGGGCCACGTCCGCGGCCCGCTGCTGCGCCGACCAGGTGGCCGGGAACAGCACGCTCCGGCTGCGCAGCACGGTGACGAACACCGCGGGCACCACCAGCAGCGCGACCAGGGTGAGCAGCGGGGACAGCCACAGCATCGCGCCGAGCGCGATCACCGCGAACACCACCTGACCCGCGGCCAGCGGCACCATGGACAGCAGCGAGTGCACCAGCTGCAGGTCGGTGATCGCCCTGGACACCACCTGCCCGGTGCGCAGCGAGTCCTGGTTGCCGCCGTCCAGCCGCTGCACCGAGCCGAACACCGCGCGGCGCAGGTCGTGCTGCACGTCCAGGGCCAGCCGCCCGCCCAGGTAGCGGCGCACGAACGCGGTGCCGAAGGCCAGCAGCGCCAGCGCGCACAGCCCGGCCACGATCCAGCTGAGCCAGGCCGTGCTGCCCGCGACCGCGTCGTCCACCGCCTTGGCCAGCAGCAGCGGCGCGACGGCCTGCAGCCCGACGCCGACCACCGAGGCCAGCATGGCCGCGACCACGATGCGCGGGTGCGCCCAGCAGGCGCGGGTCAGCCTGCGGATCCAGCCGCGGCCAGTGGTGGGGTTCGTGGTGGTGGGCACCCCGTCACGCTAACCCGGGTGCCCGACACCGTTCGCGCTCAGGCGATGTCGCGCCGTTGCGCGACCAGCCTGCCCACGGCCACGAACAGGCCGACGTAGCCCAGGAACACCAGGCCGCTGCCCCACCAGGGCAGGCCGTCGGTGTCGGTGAAGCCGCGGTCGAGGGAGCGGGCCGCGCCGCTGATGGAGTCCAGCAGCAAGTCCTGGGCCACCCCGCCGACCATGTTGCTGCCGCTGGCGTTGGGCAGGAAGTAGGTGACCTCCGGCGCGCCCTGGCTGCCCAGCACACCGCGGATCAGCGCCTCCAGCAGCGCGCCCAGCGGCACCACGAGCACCACGGCCAGCTGGTTGCCCATCAGCGCGCCCAGTCCGACGCCCAGCACCACCCACAGCACGTTGGCCAGCACCGCGACCAGGCAGAGCAGCAGCCAGGACCCCACGTTCGGGAAGTTGTCGATGTCCAGCGCGAGCAGCGCGCCGACCGTGCCGAAGATCGCGATGACCACGCCGTAGAGCACGCCGAACCCGCTGTAGGTGATCAGCTTGGCCAGCATCGAGGCGGTCCGCGAGGGCGCGGTGAGGTAGGTGGTGGTGATGGTGCGGTGCTGGAACTCCCCGGCCACCGCCAGCCCGCCGAAGATCGCGGAGAAGATGGTGCCGATGTTCACCCCGCTGGCGAAGACCAGCAGCGCCAGCGGCACGTTCAGGTTGGTGTCCTGCACCTGCGAGGCGATCGAGGTCAGGAACAGGCCCGCCGCACTGCCGCCCAGGGTGACCAGCAGCGTGACCAGCGCGGCCGGGATGAGCAGCGCCCACCACACGTTGGTGGTGAGGATCTTGCGCAGCTCGCTCTTGATCAGGGCGCCCATCAGGCGTTACCTCCGTACTGGTTGCCCTGCTGGCCGGGCTGCGGCGGGTAGCCGGGCTGCTGCGGCTGCTGGTAGCCCTGCTGGTAGGCCTGTTGCTGCTGGTAGGCCTGCTCGTAGGTGGTCGGGGCAGGCAGGCCGCCGCTGGGCGGTCCCCAGCCGCCGCCCGGTGGCGTCGGCGGCGGGTACTGACCAGGGGCCTGGCCGGTGTACTGGGCGCTGGTCAGCTGGAAGAACAGCCGCTCCAGGTCGACCTGCTCCTCCTGCATGGCGTAGATCGCCACGCCTGCGGAGAGGGCCACGTCGGCGACCTGCTTGGTGTGCACGCCGGTGATGGCCAGCCTGCCGTCCGGGGTCGGCTCGATCATGGTGTGCCCGGCCGCCTGCAGCGCCTCGACCAGCTTGTGCGGGTCGGCGGGCTGCACGATGACCCGGCTCTGCTGGGACTGGCGCAGCGTCTCCAGGCCGCCGTTGTAGACGGTGCGGCCGCGGCTGATGATCACCACGTGGTCCACGGTCTGCTCCACCTCGGCGAGCAGGTGGCTGGAGACCAGCACGGTGCGGCCGCTGCGCGCGAAGGACTGCAGGAAGCTGCGCAGCCAGGCGATGCCCTCCGGGTCCAGGCCGTTGGCCGGCTCGTCCAGCACCAGCACCTGCGGATCGCCCAGCAGCGCGGTGGCCAGCGCGAGGCGCTGCCGCATGCCGAGGGAGAAGCTGCCCGCGCGCCGGTCGCCCGCCGCGCCGAGGCCGACCAGCTGGAGCACCTGGTCCACCCGCTCGTCCGGCACCTCCAGCGCGGCGGCGTAGATCTTGAGGTGGTTCCGGGCCGAGCGGCCGGGGTGGAAGCTCTGCGCCTCCAGCACCGCGCCGACCACCCGGCCTGGCTTGCCGAGCTGCTCGTAGGGCACCCCGTTGATGGTCGCCTGTCCGCTGGTGGGCCGGACCAGGCCGAGCACCATGCGGAGGGTGGTCGTCTTGCCGGACCCGTTGGGTCCGAGGAAGCCGGTCACCGTGCCGGGTTCGACGATGAAGCTCAGGTCCTGCACCGCGGTGATGTTCCCGAACTGCTTCGTCAGGTTCCCCACCACGATCCGGCCACTGCCGTCGTGCACGCGTTCCTCCAGGTGCCACGGGGTACGGCCGCAATACTGCCGCATTCGTCGCGTTCGCGTGGCCGGATGCCGACCACGTGGCTCCTGGAGTGACCGGTTACACGGGGCGCTGGCGGATCCGCGGCAGGGTGGGCTCGCGCTCGACCACGGCCGCCCGGTGGATGCCGGGGTCGGTGGTCTCCACCGGGGCTGGGCGGTCCGGGTCGAGCGTGGAGCTGAGCTGTTCGAGCAGCTCGGGGTCGAGCTCGCTGGGCAGGGTGAGCCGGATGCGCGGGATCTCGGTGGTCACCTCGGCCGCGGTCTCCGGCGGCACGGTCAGCCCTGGCGGCTGGGTGGCGGCGCAGGCGCCGGTGGGGACCACGGTGACCGCGCCGATCACCGGGGGCGCGATGGACTGGGCCTGCTCACCCGCGCCGACCGGTTCGAGCACCCCGGGGGGCGCGGTGCCGGTCAGCGTGGCGCCGTTGCGCACCGGCTCGACGGCGCCCGGGGCGGGCAGCGGGGCGAAGGCGCCGGGCGGCATGGTCCCGGTCAGCGGCGGCGTGGTCTCCGGCGTGATGGTGCCGCTGTGCCCCCGGTACGGCGGGATGACCCCTGGCGGCGAGGTGCCGCGCCGGGGCAGCGGCGGGGCCGCCTGCTCGGCCAGCGCGGCCAGCACGTCCGGCGGGATCTGCGCCTGCGGCGGCGGCGTGGCGCGGGGGGCCTTGCGGCTGAACGGGTTTCGGCGGGCCATCCGGCGTTCGCGGTGGCCGGTGCCGTCGTTGATCAGGTGCCGGTGCGCGGTCAGCCACAGCTGGCAGGGCCACCGCCTGCTCCGCCCGAGGAACCCGCCCGGGCAGGCCTTGCAGCGGCCGTCGGCGTCCGGCTGGTGCACGGTCAGCAGCAGCCGCCAGCCCTCGGCCAGGCGCTGGAGCTCCGTGCGCGCCAGTGGCAACAGCGAGTTGGCGTCGCCCTCCTCGGCCAGTTGGTCAAGCAGGGCGAGCCGGTCCAGCACTGCCTGGCGCAGCACGTCGTCCATCCTGGTCGTCTCCTCTGCTCGCGGGGGAGGACTCCGCCAGCGCGTTGTCCAGTGCCGCGTCCAGCGCCCTGGTCTGCGTCGCGGACAGGACGGCGGTCTCCCCCGGCGGTGTGATGAGTAACACTGAGTCCGGTTCGGCGAGCAGGGTCACCGACCGCGCCCGCCCGAAGGGGTCATCACATTCCACCCACCAGCGTGGTTCACCCATGGGCGGCGGCCTTGCCTCGGAAAGGCCTGGCTGACCTCGGCCGCAGTGCTGAGAACCGCGAGGTGACCGCGTTCGGCGCACTGGGCTTGGGCATGGAGGAGTAATCGGCCGAGTACGGGCTGTCATGGAGTCCCCACCAGCGAAATCACTCACTTGCCGGTGGGGTCACTCGATTGCCTGCACTCGTGCTGACGGTGAGCGCGAAAAGTTCCGAGGGGCGGTCGTGACCTACTTGCCGGTCCGCGTAGACTGATGTCGGCGGCTCGCTCCCGGTGACCCCCAGGCCGGTTGAGCGGGCCGCCCCTTTTTGTCTGATCAACTTTTCGGTTGGTCCACTTCGCGCAATCCCTCGTCAGAGTGACCCTGTCCGGTCACGCCCGGTTCGTTCCGTGTTCCTGATTTATCTCACTCGACAAGATTCTTGGTAGGCGAGTTAGATGGGCAGGGAGGGTGATCGACCACTGGGAGGAAACATGCGCGTCCTGTTCACCAGCTCGGCCGGGCTCGGCCACCTGTTCCCGATGATCCCCACCGCCTGGGCGCTGCGCGCGGCCGGGCATGAGGTGCGGGTCGCCACCACCGGCGGCGCGGCCACCGCCGCGGCCAACGCCGGCCTGACCGTGGTCGAGTCGGCTCCCGGCACCGACTGGGAGGCCGAGGTCCAGCGCGTGATGGGCGAGCGCTTCGGCGACGCTGGCATGCCGGCCGCCCAGCCCGGCCAGCCCCGGCCCGACATCATGGCCCACGCGGGCTTCATGTTCGCCCACATGGCCGACCTGGCCACCGACGAGACCATCCGCCAGGCCCAGCTGTGGCAGCCGGACCTGGTCATCTACGACCTGACCGACGCGGTCGGCCCGATGGTGGCCGCCAAGCTCGGCATCCCCTGCGTGCAGCACGGCTTCGGCCTGACCAACGCCAGCGAGCTGTTCGAGGGGATGCTGCCCAACCTCGGCGGCACCTTCGACCGGCTGGGCATCGACGGCCTCGCCGACCCGGTGACCGCGATCGACCTGGCCCCGCCGAGCCTTGAGGGCGAGCTCAACGGCATCAGCACCCGCTACGTCGCCTACAACGGCGGCGCGGTGCTGCCGGAATGGCTCTCCGGGCCCAAGGAGCGGCCGCGGATCGTGATCACCATGGGCACCGCGATGGCGGTCATGGTCGGCCTCGGCCCGTGGCGGGCCATCCTGGACGCGGCCGCCGAGGCCGACGCCGAGCTGGTGCTGGCCGCCGGGTCCACCGACCTGTCTGGCCTCGACCTGCCCGCGCACGCCAGGGTGATCGAGTACGTGCCGCTGAGCGCACTGCTGCCGGTCTGCGACGCGCTGGTGCACCACGGCGGCTCGGGCAGCACGCTCACCGCGGTCACCGCCGGCGTGACCCAGCTGATCGTGCCGCAGGGTGCGGACCAGTTCTACAACGCCGAGCGGATCGACAAGCGCGGCGCCGGCCTGAGTGCCGAGCACGAGGGCGTCACCGGCGAGCAGCTGCACCGCCTGCTGCACGACGAGAAGCTCAAGGCCACCGTGGCCGAGGTGCGGGCCGAGATGGCCGCGATGCCCAGCCCGGCCGCGCTGGTGCCGCAGCTGGCGGAGATCGCGGGACACTGACCCCCTGAATGGTTCCGGCGGGCGGGCGTCCTTGGGGGCCGCCCGCCGCCGGAACCGCGACCGGGGAGTGGTCATGCGGGTGCTGGCGATCAGCTCGAAGGGACTCGGGCACCTGTTCGGCGATGGTCCCGACCCTGTGGGCGCTGCGCGCGGCCGGGCACGAGGTGCCGGTGGACCTGCTGACCAGGGTGGCCAGGCGGTTCGCCAGGATCACCGAGCTGGTCAGCGACGAGGCCGCCCGGCAGGTGGAGTTCTGGCGGCCGGACCTGATCGTGCACGAGCTGCTCGACCCCACCGGACCGCTGCTCGCGGCCAGGTTCGGCATCCCCTGCGTGCACCACGGCTTCGGCATCACCTCGGTCGGCCCGGTGTTCGACCGGATGCGTGGTGCCGCAGGGCGCGGACCAGTTCTACGACGGCCAGCGGATCGCCGCCCGCGGCGTGGGACTGACCGCGGAGGGCACCGGCGTGACCGCGGACCAGCTGCACCGGCTGCGGCACGACGTGGAGATCCGGACCGCCATCGCGGAGGTGCGGGCGGAGCTGGCCGCGATGCCGAGCCCGGCGGAACTGGTGCCGGCGCTGGCGACCATTGCTCAAACTTGAGTATGTTGGTGGCATGCGCGTTCTGCTGACAAGCACCCCTGGTCTCGGCCACCTCTTCCCGCTGATCTCCACCGCATGGGCGCTCCGGGCCGCCGGCCACGAGGTGCGGGTGGCCACCACCGGCTCCGCGGCCACCGCGGCCGCGAACGCGGGCCTGACCGTGATCGAGGCCGCGCCAGGGGTGGACCTGGACGCCGAGATCGCCCGCCTGGTCGCCGCCGAACCCGAGCCGGCGCGGGACGAGCAGGCCCGGCCGGACACCATCGAGCTGGCCGGCCGGTACTTCGCGCTGTTCGCGGAGCTGATGCTGGCCGAGTCGCTGCGCCAGGCCCGGCTGTGGCAGCCGGACCTGGTGGTCTACGAGCTGTGCGACGCGACCGGTCCGATCATCGCCGCCAAGCTCGGCATCCCCTGTGTGGCACACGGTTTCGGCTTCAGCGGCGGGCACGGGCTGATCGAGCTGATCCACGGCAACCTCGGCGAGCCGCTGGCCGTGCCGGAGACCGCGCTGGACCTGGCCCCGCCGAGCATGCACGGCGGTCTCAAGGGCATCAGCACCAGGTACGTGCCCTACAACGGCGGGGCGGTGCTGCCGGCGTGGCTTGAGGAGCCGAGGGAGCGGCCGCGGATCGTGGTCACCATGGGCACCGTCGACCAGGGCAGCGCGGACCTGGGTCCGTGGCACAGAATTCTTGATGCGGCGCAGGGCCTGGACGCCGAGCTGGTGCTGGCCGCCGGACCGTGGGACCTCTCCGCGCTGGAGCTGCCCGAGCACGCGCGGGTGATCGACTACCTGCCGCTGACCGCGCTGCTCGCGCGCAGCGACGCGGCCGTGCACCACGGTGGCTCCGGCAGCACGCTGACCGCGCTGGTGGCCGGGATCCCGCAGCTGCTGGTGCCCTACGGCGCGGACCAGTTCATCAACGCCGACCTGGTGGCCAAGCGCGGTGTCGGCCTGGTCGCCGAGCACAGCGGGGTGACCTCGGCGCAGCTGGCCGGACTGCTGCACGACGTCGAGCTCAAGGCCGCGGTGGCCGAGGTCCAGGCGGAGATCGCGGCCCTGCCCAGCCCGGCGGAGCTGGTGCCGCACCTGGAGGTCATCGCGGGCCGCTGAGCACGTAGAGCACCGCGCCGAGGCCGAGCAGCGCGGCGAACAGGCTGGTCCACAGCGGCAGCCGCCCGTCCCACCGGCGGGCCGACCCCGGCAGGTCGGCCCGGACGAGGCGGTACCGCCGCCGCAGGTCCCAGCTGACCAGCCCGGCCACCGGCCCGGCGACCAGCACGATGCCCGCGGCCAGCGCCGGGCTCCGGTGCGCGGCCAGCCGGACCAGGACGAGGCTCGCGCCCAGGAAGGCCAGCAGGGTGCGCCGCCAGGCCAGCACGGTGCGCTCGGGTTGCAGGCCGGGGTCGATCACAGCAGCACCAGCAGCACCGCGGCCAGCCCGGCCAGCACCAGCACCGCGCCCAGCAGCGGCAGCAGCACCGGTCCGGGCAGCGGCAGGCCCAGTCGCATCGCGCGTTCGGCCGCGGCCCAGCGGAAGAAGGCCGCGCCCGCGCACAGCACACCCGCGAGCAGCAGCGCCACCGCCAGCACGGTGCGCAGCGGACCGTGGCCGGGCAGGCCGACCGCCTCCACCGCCACCCCGCCCGCCATCAGGCCGAGCGAGGTGCGGATCCAGGCGAGGAAGGTGCGCTCGTTGGCCAGGGTGAAGCGCGGATCGGGCTCCGAACCCGCGTCGTACACACCGCGGGGCCAGCGTCGCGAGGTCACCCGGACACCCTAGAACGAGGTGTTCGGCGTCGCCGGGATGCGAGAAGCTGAGGCCAAGTCGCGCCGCCCGGGGGGCGGGGTGGCCTGGCTGGGTGGGAGCAAGTTCGAGGGGAAGTTCGGGCGGTGTGCCAGGGCAACGGGCACACCGCCCGAGCTAATTTTCAGGTCAGGCCTGGACCTGGTTGTAGAAGGTCTGCGCGTTGCCGTCGAACAGCGTGCCCCAGGTGGTGGTGCGCCGGTCGGAACGGCTGTTCACCGCCCAGATCTGGTCGTTGGCGTTGAGCCACGCGCCGCCGCTCTGGCCACCGATGCCGTTGCAGGCCAGCGTCGCGTCGTAGGTCTGCACGCGGGCCTGGCCGCCGCAGTTGTAGCTCTGCTGACCGGTGTACGGGGACTCGGCCGGGTAGCCGTAGAGGGTGGACTGCTGGGCGCGCTTGTCGTTGAACACGATGCTCTTCGCGCCGACGGTGTCGGTCAGGCTCTTGCCGGCCTGCGGGGTCACGGTGAAGGCCGCGTAGTCGTAGGCGAAGTCCCGCTGGCTGCTGGAGGTCCACCGCGCCGGGATGTGCAGCTTGGCGGCCGGCCAGGTGCCGTAGGGGCGGGCGTTGTTCAGGTACGCGGGCAGGAAGGTCACGTTCGCCGAGGTGTTGCCGCCGTACTGCAGGCAGTGCGCCGCGGTCCAGACCAGGTTCTTGTTGGCCGCGACCACCGAGGTGGCCGAGCAGCTGGAGTTGCGGCCGCCGGTGGTGAACAGCAGACGGCCCTGGCTGCGCATCTTCTCGGTGGTGTACGGGCCGGGGACCGGCTGGATGGTCGCCTGCGGCCCGGCGGCGGACAGGCCGCCGGTGCTGCTCATGTCCGGGCCGGGCATGGGCATCGGGTTGTTCAGCGCGTCCTTGATCCGCTCCGGCGTCCAGTAGTCAGCGGTCTGCTGCGCGGACACCTCCTGGGTAGGACTGGCGGCGGCCTGGCTGACCGGGATCACGGCCAGCGCGGCGGCGCAGGCGCCAAGGGCGAACAAGCGGGTGAGCTTCATCGGAAGTTCCTTCCACCTCATGTGCAGGGGGCATGAGGACTCCGACGCTAGGAGGAGCACGCGGCGGGCTGGCAGGGTCCGTTCGGCGGTGGCCATTCAGTGAATGGATGCAAAAACCTAGCCAAAGATCGGTGTACTACCCGGTTTCCCTTGACTAGGTATCGGGATTCTCCCTACTTTCGACAGTAGAGATCCGATGAATGCGCTTACCCACTGCACAGAGGGGTGCTGGGATGGACGGTGCGGGCGAGGTGACCCGACGCGGGCTGCTCGGCGGTGCGCTGGCTGGCGTGGCGGGTGTGGTGGCCGCACCCGCCGCCCTGGGCGCACCAGGCTCAGCCGTCCCTGCCGAAGCCGTGGGCAGCGGCTCGGCAGGAGACGGCTGGGTCGGCGGCCCCGACGAGCGCGGCTGGACCGAGTTCCTGGCAGGCAGCGACCTGCGCTGGCGCAGACTGCCGACCACCTGGGCCGAAGGTCCGTTCCTCGGCAACGGTTTCCTCGGTTCCGGCATCTACGCCCCGCCCGGCGGCAACAGCATCCGGTTCAACGTGCAGCACTCCGAGGTGCAGGACCACCGCCCCGAGTTCGGCGCGCTGTTCGGCCTGGCCCGCATCCCGATCGGCCACCTCGCGCTCACCCCGGTCGGCGCGATCACCGGCGTGGACTGGCGGCTGGACCTGGACAAGGCCGAGCTGCGCGGCACCATCACCACCGCCGCGGGCAGCATCGCCCTGCGCGCGATCGTCCACAGTGGACGGTCAATCCTCGCGGTCGAGCTGACACCGACGGCCGGCGAGCGCGAGCTGACCTGGACCTTCCATCCGGCCAAGGCGATCAGCCCGCGCACCGACCCGCGCTTCAACAAGCCCGCGCCGCCCGGCTTCCGGCCCAACCCGGACCCGGTGCTGGAGCAGCACGGCGACACCCGGCTCGCGGTGCAGCCGCTGCTGGCCGGCGGCGGCCACGTCACCGCCTGGCGCGAGCTGACCAGGGGCAGCCGCCGCACCCTGTTCGCCACCGTGGCCTGGGCGCACCCCGGCACGCCGCCCAGGGCCAGGGCGCTGCACGCGGTCCGCTCGGTCAGCCCGTCCTTGGACAGCTTCGCCCGCGACCACCGGCGCTGGTGGCGGGAGTACTACCGCAAGAGCTTCCTGTCCGTGCCGGACGCCCGGCTGCAGAGCTTCTACTGGATCCAGCTCTACAAGATCGCCGCCGCGGCCCGCGCGGACGCCCCGGTGATGGCCACCACCGGCCCGTGGCTCGAACCGACGCCCTGGCCCGCCACCTGGTGGAACCTGAACGTGCAGTTGGAGTACTGGCTGATCCACGGCTCCAACCACCTGGAGCTGGACGCGGTCACCCGCAGCCTGGACCGGCACCGGGACGCGCTGCGCGAGCAGGTCGACGCGGCCTACCGGGACGGCTGCTACGGCGTGCCGCGCACCACGGACATGTTTTTGCGCAACGGCTCCGGCACCGGCACCGCGGGCTACGGCATCGGCGTGCCCGGCCGGGCCGAGCCGACGCCGGAGGTCGGCAACCTGGTGTGGGCGCTGCACAACGTGTGGCTGTCCTACCGGCACACCATGGACGAGCACCTGCTGCGCGAGGTGCTGTTCCCGCTGCTGCGCGGCGCGGTCCGGTACTACCTGCACTTCCTCACCCCCGGCCCGGACGGCAGGCTGCACCTGCCGTTCACCTTCTCCCCGGAGTACGGGGTGAACGCGCCGGACTGCACCTACGACCTGGCCCTGCTGCGCTGGGGCTGCAAGACGTTGCTGGCGGCGGCCAAGATCCTGCGGGTGGCCGATCCGATGACCGGGCGCTGGCGGGAGGTGCTGGCCAAGCTGGCCGACTACCCGGTGGACGCCAACGGCTACATGATCGGCGCGGGCACGCCGTTCGCGAAGTCGCACCGGCACTACTCGCACCTGTTGCAGATCTACCCGCTCTACGAGGTCACCTGGGAGCAGCCGGAGCACCGGAAGCTGATCGAGACCTCGCTCGAGCACTGGATCAGCTTCGAGGGCGCGTTGCAGGGCTACAGCTTCACCGGCGCGGCCTCGATCTCCGCGCAGATGGGCCGGGGTGAGAAGGCCGAGTTCTACCTCGGTGAGCTGCTGCGCCGCTTCGTCAAGCCGAACACCATGTACGCCGAGTCCGGCCCGGTGATCGAGACGCCGCTGTCGGCGGCCCAGTCCCTGCACGACATGCTCTGCCAGAGCTGGGGCGGGGTGATCCGGGTGTTCCCCGCGGTCCCGGCGAGCTGGCGGGAGGCGGTGCTGCACGAGTTCCGCACCGAGGGCGCGTTCCTGTTGTCCGCCAAGCGTTCCGGCGGCGCCACCCAGTGGGTGCGGCTGCGCAGCGAGGCGGGTGCGCCCTGCGTGCTGCGGCCGGGGATCGAGGGCGAACTGGTGGTCAGGGACCGCTGGGGCCTGCCGAAGCGCTGGAGGGACCTGGGCGGCGGCACCATCGAGATCCCGCTGCGCCGGGGTGAGGAGGTGCTGGTGCACCGCAAGGGCGTGCGTCCGGATCTGGCCATCAGAGCGGTGACCCCGAACACACCGGCCGATCCTTGGGGTTTGCCTGCATAACGAACCGATGCCGGGTTCACAGCTTTTTCTCAGACCGCTCACACCAACGCTTCAGCACGGGATGATTGATTGTGAAGTGCGGGGCGATCGGGGCGCCCCGTCCAACTTCCTCCGGCAGCAGGGGCCGGAGGATGTGTGTCCGGCAGCAGGGGCCGGACACAGGTGCGAGCGGCTCACCTGCTCGCAGTACAGGTGAGCCGCCCGCGCGCGCGTTAGCTCCTGAGCGCCCGTGCGAACGGGCGGGTGTGCGGGTTACGGCAGCGGCAGGCCATGGCCGTCGGCGAAGGTGAACAGGTCACCGGTCTCGGCGAGCATGGTGCAGCTGTTGGGGAACTTGCCCTGCCAGCTCAGCTCCTTGCCGCGGTAGGTGCCCTTGGCGGTCACCGTGCGCGGGTGGTAGTCGAGCGTGCAGGCGTAGCCGTCCTTCGGGGCGAGCTTGGCGATGTCGCCGTGCGCGCGGGCCAGGGAACGGCAGGCGCGGGTCGGGCTCGGGTGCGTGCCGAGCGCCGGGTTGCAGCCCAGGACCGCGGTCTCGTCCGGCAGCAGGGAATCCTGCTCGCCGTAGGCCACCGTCAGCGTCATCGCCGTGACGTCCAGACCGGAGTTGGTCGCCGCGGTGGCGGCGGGGGTCATCGCGAACAGCGCGGCTGCGGTCAGCGCCGTGCTGGCGAGTAGGTGTGAGGTACGCATAGTGCGATCCGGTCTACCGGAGTCGCGCGCGGCCGCCGAGGTCTGCACTGCCGGGTCCGCCGTATCGCGTGACACCCGGTCGTGGATGTTCACTCTCCGTTGATGCGGAACACGTGTCCCGCGCGGGTCGCGAACTCACAGGGATTGCCGAAGAAGACCTCTTCGTTCACCGGGCGGCCCTGCCAGTGCCCGCGCGCGGTGGCCTTCTTCGGGTTCTCGATGTGGTCGGTGCAGGCGGTCTCGGTGTCGCCGACCTTGCGCACGTCGCCACCGGCCTTGGCCAGTTCGGCGCAGGCTAGCTCGGGCGCGGGGTGCGTGCCCTCGTCGGGGTCGCAGGTCAGGATGGCCACGTCCAGCGCGTTCGCGGGCTCGGCGTGCTCCAGGGTCAGCGTGAGCGAGCTCTGCGGCGGCGGGGTGAGCAGGCCAGGGGAGAGCAGGCCGGCGGCGGCCAGGAGGGGCAGGAAGGTGGGGAGGGGCATGCCTTCGATGGTGCCGCGCCGGGGGTGGCGAAACGCCGCTTCCCCGGCGGGACCACCGGATCGTGCCTCGACTTCAGTCCACAGTGGACGCGTGGTCACCCAGGGTCGCCACCGCGTCCTTGATGGCCCGCTGGGCCACCGCGAACAGCCCAGCGCCAAGGGAAATCCGGGCCACGCCCAGCGCGGCCAGCTCCGGCACGGACGGGCCGTCGAAGTAGTAGTGCACGTTCACCGGGCCGGGCACCGCCGAGGTGAACTCCTTGATCTGCGCGGGATCCCGCAGGCCGATCGGGTACACGCAGTCCGCGCCCGCGGCCAGGTAGGCCCGGCCGCGTTCGATCCCCTCAGCCAGTTTGTCCTGCGGCGCAACGGAATCCCGGATGAAGCAGTCGATCCGCGCGTTCAGCACGAACGGCCGGTCGGCGGACTTGACCGCGGTCAGCCACTCGACCTGCTCGGCCAGCGGCCTGAGCCCGCCGCGGTGGTCGCCGTCCTCCAGGTTGCAGCCGACCGCGCCCGCCTCGAACAGCGCCGAGGTGAACTCCGCGGCGGAGAGGCCGTAGCCCGCCTCCAGGTCCGCGGTCACCGGCGCGGTGGTGGCCGCCGCGATCGCGGCCACCCCGGCGAAGGCGACCGCGGGCGGCATCGAGTTGTCATCCGGGTACCCGGCGGCCGCGGCCACCGCGTAGCTCGAGGTGGCGACCACCGGGAAACCCAGGCCCTCAACCAGCCGCGCGGTGGCCGCGTCCCAGGAGTTGGGCAGCACCAGCGGTTTTCCCGGCACGTGCAGCGACTTCAGCAGCGCGGCCTGCGCGGTGAGGTCACGCATGCGGGTGCTCCACCTTGAACGGCAGCTCCTGGGTCACGTTGAGCATGTTCCAGGCGTTGATCGCCACGATCGCGTACACCACCTTGGCCAGGGTCTCCTCACCGAAGACCGCCAGCGCCGCGGCGTAGACCTCCTGGGGCACCCCGGCGTGGTTGTTGATGCCGGTGACCGCCTCGGTCAGCGCCAGCGCGGCCCGCTCGGCCTCGGTGAACACGCCCGCGGCCTCCCGCCAGGCGGCCACCAGGCCCAGCCGCTGCTGGGTCTCGCCCATCGCGGCCGCGTCCCTGATGTGCATGTCCAGGCAGAAAGCGCAGCCGTTGAGCTGCGAGGCGCGGATCTTGATCAGTTCGCCGATGGTCTTGTCCAGGCCGGAGTCGGCCACGGTCTGGTTGAAGGCCAGCATGGCCTTGTAGCCGGCCGGCCAGGACTTCCCGAAGAGTGCTCTGTTGTTGCTCACGAGGATCAGCCTAAGCGGAACTGGTCCACAAAACTGGACCAGTGAACGGCAAGTAATCTGGACCAGTGGCCGAGCTCCATCTGGACCTGGAACCCGGGTTGACCCGGCACATCGCCATCGGCCGGGCACTGCGCGCGGCGATCAGGGACGGCAGGCTGCGCCCCGGCGACCCGCTGCCCTCCACCAGGGTGCTGGCCGCCCAGCTCGGCGTGGCCAGGGGCACCGTGGTGGAGGCGTACGCGCAGCTCACCGCCGAGGGCTGGCTGCGCAGCCGGCAGGGCGCGCCGACCGTGGTGGCCGCCGCCCCCGCCCTGGACCCGCCTGCCGCGCACCGGCCTGCCGAGCAGGGCCCGCGCTGGGACTTCCGGCCGGGCGAGCCGGACACCTCACTGTTCCCCGGCGCCGCCTGGCTGGCCGCGCTGCGCACGGTGCTGCGCAGCGCGCCCGCGGAGGTCTTCCGCTACGGCGACCAGCGCGGCCGGATCGAGCTGCGCACCGCGCTGGCCGGGTACCTGGCCCGCGCGCGCAAGGTGCTCTGCCCGCCGGAGCGGATCGTGGTCTTCAGCGGCTTCTCCCCGGCGCTGCGGGTGCTGTGCGAGACCTTCCAGCAGCTCGGCATCGGTGAGCTGCACATGGAGGAGCCCTGCCTGTACCGGCACCGGGACGTGGTGACCAAGACCGGAATGGGTATCCGGCCGGCCCCGGTGGACGGCGAGGGCCTGACGGTGAGCGCGCTGACCGGCCGCGCGGCGCTGGTCACCCCAGCGCACCAGTACCCGCTGGGCTACACGCTGAGTCCGTCGCGGCGCAAGCAGATCGTGGACTGGGCCCGGCGGGTGGACGGGTACGTGGTGGAGGACGACTACGACGGTGAGTACCGGTTCGACCGGCAGCCGGTGGGCGCGCTGCACGAGCTGGACCCGTCCAGGGTGATCTACGGCGGCACCACCTCGAAGCTGCTCGCCCCCGGCATGCGGCTGGGCTGGCTGGCGCTGCCGGCCCGGCTGGTCGACCCGGTGGTGGACGTGCTGACCAACCAGACCGTGCCCGCACTGGACCAGCTCGCCCTGGCCGAGCTGATCACCAGCGGCCGGTTCGACGCGCACATCCGGCGCACCCGCACCGCCTACCGCCGCCGCCGCGAACACCTGGTGACCACCCTGGCCGACCTGCCCGTCGGCGCGGGCCTGACCGGCATCTCCGCCGGTCTGCACGCGGTCCTGGAGCTGCCGGAAGGCCTGGCCCTGGAGCGGGAGCTGGTCGCCAGGGGCGCTCGGCGCGGGATCGCGCTGGAGGGCCTGGAGCCGTACTGGCACGGCGAACCACGGCGGACGGGCCTGGTGCTGGCCTACAGCCGGGTCCCGGCCGCCCAGGCCCGCCGCTCCGTGGAAGCCCTCAACAAGCTCCTGCGCGGCCTAGTGTCCTGAGTCGGAGGTTCGCCAGCGGTCTCGACGGCCCAGCTTCCCGCTGACCGCACCGCCGGAAAGCCCACGTACAACCCGGTACGAGGGCTTCCCTGCGGCACGCCCAGCGGAAAGCTGGACCGCCGATACCGCCACCGAACCTCCGACTCAGGACACTAGATCTCGATCACCTGACCGGAGCGGCTGGAGGCGTAGGCGGCCTCGATGATCTCCGCCGTGGTCACCCCGTCCAGCGCGCTCACCGGCGGCGGCGCGCCCTCGGTGAGCGCCTTCACGATGCCCGCGTAGTAGTGCTGGTACCCGCCGGGCTCGGTGCGCACCGGCTGGAAGTCGCCGACCGAGCCCACCCGGCCCCAGGCTTCCTCCGGCTCCTCGCCCCAACCGGGGCCGCCCGGGGTCGCACCCTGTTTGAGCAGCTCCTCCTGCGGGTCCATGCCGTGCTTGACGTACGCGCCGCCGTCGCCGAGCACCCGGAACCGCGGGCCCAGGTCGGCGGCCAGCGCGCTCATCCACAGCTGGGAGCGCACCCCGCCGTGGTGGGTGAGGGCGAGGAAGGCGTCGTCGTCGGCGACCGCGCCGGCGCGGCGCACGCCGATCTCGGCGTAGACCTGGACCGGCCGCCCGAACAGCGCCACCGCCTGGTCGATCAGGTGGCTGCCCAGGTCGTGCGTGATGCCGCCGGCGTCGGCTGGGTTCGCGCTTTCCTTCCAGGCTTTCCAGCTGGTGCTGGGATCAGGCCGCCAGCGCTCGAACCGGGATTCGAAGCGGGTCGGATTTCCGATTGCTCCCTCAGCGAGAATTCGCCGCACGGTAAGGAAATCTCCGTCGTAACGGCGGTTGTGGAACGGCGCGGCCAGCAGTCCCCGGCTCGCGGCCAGGTCGGCCAGCGCGGCGGCATCGGCGGCGGTGGCCGAGAACGGCTTGTCCACCACCACCGGCAGCCCGTGCCGGAGCGCGGCCGAGGCGTTGGCGTAGTGCTCCCGGTTCGGCGTGGAAATGACCGCCAGGTCGAACTCGTCGTGGCGTACCAGCAGGTCATCCAGGCTGCGGATGATCTCGGTGTCCGGATAGCGCTCGCGCACCGCCTGCTGCCGCTGCGGGTTGCCGGTGACCACCGCGGCCAGTCGCAGGCCAGGGGTGCTGTCCAGGAAGGGGGCGTGGAAGGCCGAGCCACCCAGCCCGTAACCCACCAAAGCCGCGCGCACAGTCATGGGATCAGCCTAGGAGCAGCTCACCCATGCGCGCGCCCGCGCGCCCGTAAAGAGGGGTGAAGGTGGTGGTGGCATATGTTTCATGGGGGAGCTACCTCCCCTCTTTTGGCCCAGCCCTGGCTTTGCCCAAAATCCCGACCTAGCGTCATGGTTGTGACAGCAACTCTTGAATCCCCGGTGCAGCCCAGTGCGCCCAAGCCGATGCTCGACGGTGAACGCTCAGCTGCCTCCTACCTGGGCGTCAAGATCTTCGTCATCCTTCCCTTCCTCGCTCTCATCGCCGCGGTCCCGCTGGCCTGGGGCTGGGGCCTGAGCTGGCTGGACATCGGTCTGGCCCTCGGGTTCTACGCGATCAGCGGCCTCGGCGTCACGGTCGGCTTCCACCGGCTGTTCACCCACGGCTCCTTCCGGGCCAACAAGCCGCTGCGGGTGGCGCTCGCGGTCGCGGGCACCATGGCCGTGCAGGGCTCGCCCACCGACTGGGTGGCCGACCACCGCAGGCACCACGCCTTCTCCGACAAGGAGGGCGACCCGCACTCGCCGTGGCTCTACGGTGACTCACCGCTGGCCCTGGCCAAGGGCTTCTGGCACGCGCACATGGGCTGGATGTTCGAGCGGGAGAAGACCAACCTGGACCGGTTCGCGCCGGACCTGATGGCGGACAAGAGCATTCGCGCGGTCGACCGGCTGCTGGTGCCGATCACCACGGCCAGCTTCATCCTGCCCGGCATCCTCGGTGGCCTGATCACCTGGTCCTGGTGGGGCGCGCTGACCGCGCTGTTCTGGGCCGGGTTCGTCCGGGTGTCGTTCCTGCACCACGTGACCTGGTCGGTGAACTCGATCTGCCACATGATCGGCGACCGCCCGTTCAAGTCCAAGGACAAGGCGGCCAACTTCTGGCCGCTGGCCATCCTCAGCTTCGGCGAGTCCTGGCACAACCTGCACCACGCCGACCCGACCTGCGCCCGCCACGGCGTGCTGCGCGGTCAGCTGGACATCTCGGCCCGCACGATCTGGATCTTCGAGAAGCTGGGCTGGGCCACCCAGGTTCGCTGGCCCACCCCGCGCCGCCTGGCCCGGATCACCAAGGGTCAGGACGACTGAACCACAGCTCCACCGCCTCACCTGGGCCGTCGGCTCCTTCGGGACCGGCGGCCCACGCTATGTGCCCGTCCGGCCGGATCAGCAGCGCCGCGGCCGGCGGGTTCGCGGTCTTGGCCGACACCACCGGCACGCCCTCGGCCTGGAACTCGCGCTCGCCGAGGTTGAGCAGCAGGCCCTTGCCGGGCCGGAGCAGCTCGGCCAGCCGGACCGGTTCGCCGTCGACCGCCAGCGGCAGGTCGGCGAGGAAGGTGCCGGTCAGCGGGTGCGCGCCGGGCAGGTCGTAGGACAGCGCGGTGCTGGTGGTGACCGCGGCCAGCCGGTCGTTGACCTCCGGGATGTCCAGCAGGCCGTCCAGCAGCTCGCGCAGCGCGGTGACCTGCTCACCCGGCCTGGCCAGCGCGAACTGGGCCCTGGTGTTGGTCAGCACCCGCTCGGCGGCCGGCCTGCGCTCCCGCTCGTAGGTCTCGAGCAGGTCCGTCCGGCCGTGCAGGGCGGCGAGGAGCTTCCAGCCCAGGTTCATCGCGTCGCCGAAGCCCAGGTTGAGGCCCTGCCCGCCGAAGGGCGCGTGCACGTGCGCGGCATCGCCCGCCAGCAGCACTCGGCCGGAGCGGTAGGTCTCGGCGATCCGGCTGTTGTCCCGGAACCGGGACAACCAGCGCGGGGAGTGCGCGCCGAGGTCAGTGCCGATCACCGCGCGCAGGGCCGCCCGCAGCTCGTCCAGGGTGGGCTCGCCGTGTTCGGGCCCCGGCTGGTCGAACAGCGTGGGCACCACCCGGTGCAGGCCGTCGCCGAGCGGGCCGATGAAGATCATGCCGGTGTCGGTGCGGGTCATGCCGGTCCGCGGCGGTTCCTCGGTGAGCACGACGTCGCCGAGCAGGCTGGCGGTCTCGCCGGTGCTGCCGGGGAAGCCGATCCCGGCCAGCTTGCGGACAGTGCTGCGGCCGCCGTCGCAGCCGACGAGGTAGTCCGCGGTCGTCGTGTATGTCCCTTGTGGACTGTCCACAGTGACCTGAACGCGGTCGGGGTCCTGGGCGAGCGCGGTCACCGTGTGGCCGCGGCGGAGGTCGGCGCCGAGCCGGGTGGCGTGCTCGGCCAGCAGGTGTTCGGTCTCGTGCTGCGCGATCCGTAGCACGTACGGGTGCGCGGTGGGCAGGCGGTCGTAGGTCAGCCAGGTCGGCAGGCCGCTGAAGTGGCCCGCACCCCAGCGGTGCGCGTCGGACGGCAGGTGGTCCAGCAGTCCGCGCTGGTCGAACAGGTCGAGGGTGCGGCCGCCGATGCCGAAGGCCTTGGAGAAGGTGCTGGGCTCGGTGAGCCGTTCGAGCAAGGTGACGGACGCGCCGCCCAAGCGCAGCTCGGCGGCCAGCAGCAGGCCGATCGGTCCGGCGCCGATGACGAGCACGTCGGAGTGGGATGTCGCGATGTTCATGTGGTTCCCCAGAGGTGATCCCTCGGCCGGGCGCTCAGATGGCCGGGCCGGGTGCTGCGGATCAAGCTAGCCCGCGGGGGGAGCGGGCGACACCGATTTACCAATTAGGTTGTGCACAACTCAATTGTGCGTTACTGTTGCCGTCAGAACGACACGGAGCGAGGTGGGACGAGATGGCCGGACAGGATCCGCTGGCGCTGGACTCCCAGCTGTGCTTCTCGCTGTACGCCGCCTCGCGGGCGGTCACCGCGAGGTACCGGCCGATGCTGGACGAACTGGGCCTGACCTACCCGCAGTACCTGGTGCTGCTGGTGCTCTGGGAACGCGGCCCGGTCTCGGTGAAGGAGCTGGGCGAACAGCTGCACCTGGACTCCGGCACGCTCTCCCCGCTGCTCAAGCGGATGGAGTCGGCGGGCCTGCTCCAGCGGCGGCGCAGTGCCGAGGACGAGCGCAGTGTCCTCGTCGAGCCGACCGGGCAGGGCAGCGACCTCCGGGCGAGGGCGCGCGACATCCCAGCACGACTCACCTGCGGCATGGGACTGCCCCTTGACGAGCTGACCGAGCTGCACACGCGGCTGCGGCGGCTGAACGACTCGATGACAGCAGTACGAGAGAAAGAAGGCCAGTGATGAGCGTGCTCTACACCGCGGAAGCCACCGCGACCGGCAGCGGCCGGGGCGGCGAGATCGTCTCCTCCGACGGCGTGCTGGACGAGAGCCTTGCCGTGCCGAAGGAGCTCGGCGGCGCGGGCGGCGAAGGCACCAACCCGGAGCAGCTGTTCGCCGCGGGCTACGCCGCCTGCTTCAACGGCGCCCTGCAGCTGGTGGCCCGCAACAACAAGACCCCGGTCGACGGCTCCTCGGTCAACGCCAAGGTCGGCATCGGCCCGAACGGCAACGGCGGCTTCCAGCTGACCGTGGCCCTCGCGGTCACCGTTCCGGGGGTCGAAAGGGCAGTCGCGGAGGACCTCGTGGCCCAGGCGCACCAGGTCTGCCCCTACTCCAACGCCACCCGTGGCAACATCGACGTGCAGGTCACGGTCGTCTGACCGACCCGCACGCAGACCCACTCACCGCGACCCCCAGGCGGTGAGTGGGTCTTTTTTTCACGGCTCGCCGATCACCGGCGGTGCGGCCGACCGGGTGTCCCCGAAGAGGTCCTCGGTCTCCAGCAGGTACGTGGGCCGCTCGTGCTCCTGGTCCTCCTCGCGAGGCGCACCGGCCGCCAGCGGCAGGCCGTGCAGCGCCGAAGCGCCGGGGCGAGCCGCGCTGGTCCCGGCCGGACCGGCCCCCGGGCCGCCGGCCCGCCCGACTCCGCCCGCCCCACCGGGCCTGCCCGCGCCAGGCGTACCCGGCCCGCTCCCGCCCGGCCCGAAACTCCGGCCAACCCCGGCCGACCCGAACCCAGCCCCGCTCCCGCCCAGCCCAGCCCCGCTCCCGCCCGGCCCGGAGCCGGTCCCGCCTGCCCCCAAGCCAGCCTCGCCGCCGCCGAGCCCGGCCCCGCCACCAGCCCCGGCGCCGGCCGGACCTCCTTGCGGCGCAACCCAACCGGCCGGATCAGTGCGGTCACCGCCCGGCGCCACGGGGCCAGGACCGGTCCCGCCACCAGAGCCAGGACCGGTCCCGCCACCGGGGCCGTCAACACCCCGGCCGTACCCGCCACCGGTCCGCCCGCCGCCGGGCCTGCCGCGGCCACCGTCGCGGCCGCCACCACCGGGCCGGACCACCGACACGTCCCCACCCGCCTCCTGCGGAGTGGTCCAGTTCGGCAACTTGGTGACGTTGTCGTTCTTGCGTTCGCCGTACCCGGCGAGCACCAGCTGGTTGTCCGCGGTGCCCGCGCGGAACTGCTCGATCTGCCGGTCCAGGTCGGTGGTGTAGGGCTGGATCTTGTTCAGCAGGTTGTCCTGCGGGGGCTCGGCAGGCACCGGCTCGAGCCGGTTCTTGCAGCCGTACCAGTCGATGGTCTGCTGGGCGACGGCCTTCGCGGTGCCCTCGGCCATGGTCCGCGCGGTGTCGGCGTAACCGGCCAGCGGACTGAGCTGCCGCCGCGCGGCCTCAGCCGCCTCACCCTGCCAGACGCCGCGCGAGGCCGTGATCACGTCCTCGATCCGGTCCCGGACGAGCCCGTACTCCCTCGCCGCGTCGAGCCAGATCCGTTCGATCGGGACCAGCCCTGCCGACGGCGTCTTGGCTTCGTCGTGGAACCACCGGTAGATCCGGTCACCGGAATGTCCCTCCGGGCGCGGAGTGTCGAAGGTGATCAGGCTGGCCGCGGCCAGCCCGCCGCCGAGGAGAAGGGCCACCGGTACTGGCATCAGCGTCCGCCCTTCAGCGTGGTGATGACCTGTTCGAGGATCTTGACCCCGCGTGGGCAGGGGTCGGTGTAGTCCGCTGGCTTGTCCGTACCGCTCTTGAGGTGCAGGCCAACGGCGATGAGCACGGTGTTGGACACCGCCACGTTCGTGCGGCACTGGCCGAACTGCTTGTCCGCGTCGTCGGCGACCACCGCTGGGTAGCCGGAGATCTCCAGCGGTTGCCACACCGGGAAGGAGCTCTTCCGCTCGTAGAGCTGGTCCAGGCCGCCGAGCTGGGTGTTGACGTCCAGCGCGAAATTGATCTTGGCTGGGGTATCGGTCGCGGTCCAGCGGCAGGCTTTGCCGAGCGGGCTGTCCTCTTGCTTGCCGGTGACGGTGATGCCGAGTTGGGCGAGCTGCGGTGGGCTGAGCAGGCGGCAGGGATCGGGCACGAACGGCGCGGTGTCGAGCTCGGGCTGGGCCAGTGGCGGCGCACCGTGCTGGCTCGCGCTGCTGGTGGGGGTGGCGGCGGTCGGGACACCTGGTTCGGCCGCGCATCCGGTGAGCACGAGTGCGGTGCAGCAGCCCGCCGCGGCGAGCCGGCGGAGACGTTTGCCGATCACGTTCATCCCTTGCCCTCGACGGTGGACCGGTTGACGCCCTCGGTACCGGCATACTGCCGTTTTGCCGCGAGCAATTTTTCGATCACCAGCTGCACCGCGTCCCGGTATGCCTTGTTCGCGGTAGTGTGCGTGCCCGGTCCCGATTCGATGGTGCGTTCAATGATCTTCTGGATACCCTCGGGACTATAGGGATCCTTGCTGGGCGGGATCGCCGCCTCCCGGCTCCGCTTGACGTCGGCGTCGATCTTCTCGATCGCGTCTCTGGCCTCGGTCAAGCCGCTGATCAGCCCGTCCAGCTCGCCGACGGCCACTACGAACCGGCCGCCCCCGCCAAAATCGATCGACACCTTCGTGCCGCGTGGAACCCCCACCGAATTTTCCCCCGTCCCCTGGCAAATCGCCTACAGGAAGAGTTATCGGCGGTTAGGACGAGAATGCGTCCAGATCAGTTCCGGTCCACCCGAAAGGCGTATCGGGACATCTAGAGAAATCAAATCTTCCGGGGCGTGAATTCCACTGGAAGCTCGTATACCCCGCGCATGATCGCGCTCGGCCACCAGCGCAGCTCCTCCACCGGCACCGCCAGGCGCAGGTCCGGCAGGTAGCGCAGCACCGTGCTGATCGCGACCTCGCCCAGCACCCTGGACATCGCCTGGCCGACGCACACGTGCGGGCCGTGGCCGAAGGCGATGTGGTGGCTGCCGCGGCGGTATGGGTCGAACTCGGCCGGGGAGTCGAAGACCTCGGGGTCGTGGTTGGCCGCCAGCAGCGAGACCAGCACCGGTTCGCCGGTCTGCACGAGCTGGCCGCCGATGGTGACCGGCTCGATGGCGAAGCGCCAGGTGGCGTTGCGCACCGGGCCCGCGTAGCGCAGCACCTCCTCGATGATCGGGCCGAGGGTGCTCGGGTCGGTGCGGGCGAGCTCGGCGTACTTGGGCTGGCGGAGCAGGGTGAGTAGGCCGTTGCCGATCAGGGCGACCGTGGTCTCGTGGCCGGCGATCATCAGCAGGAAGACCATCGAGCTGACCTCGTCGGCGCTGAGGATCTTCTTGTCCTGCAGGCCGACCAGCGCGGTCACCAGGTCGTCGGCCGGCTGCTCGCGCTTCAGCGCGACCAGGCCGTGCACATAGCGCTCCAGCGAGTCGGTGACACCCCAGACCTCGTCGATCGCGGCGACCTCGGAGGAGTCGATCACCGCGGCCCAGCGGTGGTAGTTGGCGCGGTCCTCCTGCGGCATGCCGAGCAGGTCGCAGATGATGGTCACCGGCAGCGGGTAGGCCAGCTCGGCGATCAGGTCCGCCTTGCCGTTGAGGGAGAACTCGCGCAGCGCCTGCTCGGTCAGCCTGCGGCAGCGCTCGCGCAGCCGTTCCATCCGCTGGGCGCTGAACAGCGCGCTGACCGCCTGGCGCTGGCGGGCGTGGTCCGGCGGGTCCGAGTTGAGCATGTTGCGGGCCAGGGTCGGGCGGTGGTCGAAGGGCAGGCCCATGCCGGAGCGCTGCCACACCACGTTCGCCTTGGCCGGGCTCTTGTGCAGCTTCGGATGGCCCAGCGCCTCCAGGGCGTCCTCGTACCGGGTCACCAGCCAGGCCCATGCCCCGCCGGGCAGGTCGATCCGGTGCACCGGCGAGTGCCGGCGCAGCCAGTCATAGGCCGGGTACGGGTTGGCGTCGAACTCCGCGCCGTGCAGGCGCGGGCACCCGCCGGGTTCCTCAGTGGCCACGTTCTCACCATGCCAGACCGGGGGTGGTGAATCTCCCGCCGCTCGGTGGGCACCGGGCTCACCAGCGGATGAACCGGGTGTGATGTTGCTGTCACCGGCTGCTGAGAGGACTCCACCACTCCCCGGACACTGACAGCCGCTCAGCCCAGCCGCAACCTCGCGACCCTGCCTTTCTCCCCGGCGGCCCAGCAGGACAGGTCCGGCGTGCAGTCCACGGTGTCGAAGCTGCCCGCGTCGAACTGCCGCCAGTGCCGCCCGCCGTCCAGGCTCAGGTCGCTGCCGGAGGGCCCGACCGCGAGCACGCCGACCAGCGAGTGCGGCAGCCAGGTCGCGCCGGACCGGTAGCCGGCCGGGGCCTGCGGTGGGACCTGCCAGCCGCGGCCACCATCGCCGGTGCGGGCCAGCGCGTCCTTGGCCGTGTTCGGGTTCTCGAAGTCGCCGCCGATGGCGATGCCGGTGCGCCGGTCGCGGAAGGCCAGCGCGAACACGCCCGCGGTGGGCTTGCTGGCCAGCGGGGTGTCGCTGACCGACCAGGTGCGGCCGCGGTCGCTGGTGTGGAAGACCCTGGCCTTGGCGCCGCCGCCGGTGGCGATCCAGGCGTCGCGGGGGCCCGAGGTGACCAGGCACTGGCCGCTGGCGGCGAACCCGGCCTCACCGGGCAGCGCGTCCGGCATGCCCGCGCTGGGCAGCACGCGCCAGCTGCGGCCGCCGTCCTCGGTGGAGAGCACCCGGACCTTGCCGTCCACCGGGTCGCTCATGGCCAGGCCGTGCCGCCGGTCGAAGAAGCCGACGCAGTCGTAGAAGGCCTTGGGGTCGGTGTTGCGGAAGGACTCGGTCCAGCTCCGGCCGCCGTCGCTGGTCCGGTAGATCCGGGACTGCTCGCCCTCGCCGATGGTCAGCGCCACCGCGGTGCGCGCGTCGAATGCCTCGATGTCGCGGAACTGGAGCTCGGCCGCGCCGGGCGGGCTCACGTCCTGCCAGCTGCGCCCACCGTCCACGGTGCGCAGCACGGTGCCCTTGCTGCCACCCAGCCAGGCCACCTCCCGGTTCACCGCGGCCAGGCCGCGGAAGCGGGCGTCGGTGCCACTGGGCTGGAGTTCCCAGTGCAGTTTCGTGGCCGAGGTCACCTCGGCGGTCGCCGCCGCGGCGGGAACGGCGGCGGAGCAGGTCAGCACGGCCGCGACACACGGCCCGATCAGGGCGAACCACCTCATGACGGCGGAAACTACCCGCTCTACCGCGCCTGTGGCAGGGGTCCAGGCGATGCAAAGTCTTTGTCGCCGGTTCGCACGATCGGCCTAGTCCAGCGCGCCGTTGGCGGCTAGATTCCGGACAGACCCGCCACACCGGCCACCCCGGCCGCGGTCGGCGGGTCCGGGCAAAAGCGCTGGTGGCAGCGTCAAGTGGAAAAAGTGTGGCGGCTACCGGAGGAACCAACCGGCAGTTTTAGCCACATAATCGGTCAGCTGTATTTCTTCGTGGTCTGCGGCTCGCCGGTCTGGGTTACTGATTGACACACAACCCAGCAGAGTCCCGGCTCTATGCGCAGGAGTAGAAAAACATGACGACAGCCCTCGCGCCGACCGCTAATTGGCCCTTCGCCGATCTTCTTGCCGTGGCCGAGTCCGTCAATGCGAAGGTCGATCCGCCCGTGGTGGACGGCGTGGTCGGCCCGACCATCGTCCAGAACGGCCGGGAGCTGGTGAACTTCGCGAGCATCAACTTCCTCAACCTGCACCAGCGGCCCGATATCCGCGATTACTTCATCAATGCGTCGAAGGAACACGGGCTGACCACCGGCGGGTCCCGCATGACCCAGGGGATCAGCCGCCCGCACCTGGAGATGGAGCAGGCGGTCTGCCGGGTCACCGGCAAGGAACGCACCATTTCTTTCGCCACCGGGCTGCTCGCGAACTTCGGATTCCTCAATGCGATGACGAAGTATTTCGACTTCGGTGACGGCCTCAAGTGCGACAACACCGACTCCGTCATCGTCATGGACCGGCACGCGCACTGGAGCCTGCTCAAGGCGGCCGAGCACCTGGAGCACGGCAAGCGGCTGCACACCTTCCGGCACAACTCGCCGGAGGACCTGGAGAAGGTGCTCAAGCGCATCGACTCGCCCAAGGTCGTCGTGGTCATCGAGAGCGTGTACTCCGCCGACGGCAGCATCGCGCCGATGGGCCAGCTGATCGACATCTGCGAGAAGTACGGCGCGCTCAGCTTCGTCGACGACGCCAACGGCTTCATGCTCTACGGCACCGAGAACCGCCCGTTCCACGAGGAGTTCGCCGCGATGCGGCGGGCCACCTTCATCATGATGTCCTTCTCCAAGGCCATCGGCATCGAGGGCGGGGCGATCGCCGGACCGGCGGATGCCATCAACGCCTTCGAGATCACCTCGGGCACCTCGATGTTCACCGCGGCCATGCAGCCGCCCACCGCGGCCACCGTGGGCCACCTGATCAACATGCTGGACGCCGATCCGTCCATTGTGGACAACTACCTGGCCAGGGTGGAGCGCTTCCGCGCCCGGCTGACCGAGATCGGCGCGCCGCCGTTCGAGACGCCCAGCTACATCACCTCGGTGCTGGTCGGCAAGGACGAGACCGCGGACCTGGTGAAGGAGGCCTTCGTGGAGAAGGGCTTCCTCATCCCGATGTTCATGTTCCCCGCGGTCAAGCGCAACCAGGCGGTCATGCGCCTGATCATCAACAACGACCACACCGACGAGCAGCTGGAGTACTTCCTCAGCACGCTCGCCGAGCTGAAGGAAAAGTACAACTTCTGAGTCAGGGCAACGAGAAGAGGCGGTCCCGGGTGGGGACCGCCTCTTCTGCCGTGCCGGTGCGGATCAGTCCTCGTCGGACTGCTGCTGCTTGGCCATCTCCTTCTGCAGCTCCGCGATCGGGTCCTGGTCCGGGAAGACCAGCTTGTCCAGGCGGATCAGCTTGGCGAAGGGGGACAGCGGTTTGCTGTAGGCCCAGGCCACCCGCAGGTGACAGCCCATCTTGATCTTCGCGGCCTCGTTGGACAGGCCGAAGTCGATCAGGGTGAAGCCGCCCTCGATGGCGTGCCGGATGATCTGGTGGCCCATGAACCGGTGCACCGGGGTGCTGCCGATCAGCTCGTAGTCGGCGCCGCTGTAGGTGGACTCCAGCAGGTGGCCGCGTTCGGAGAGCATGTCGAAGCAGGCCAGCTGCTCACCGTGCCAGGTGAGCAGCAGCACGCTCTCCTCCAGCGCCGGGACCTCGCGGAAGTACTCGCCGGGCAGCAGGATCTGATCGGGGTCCTGGTACTTGTGGTACAGGTTCAGCCACAGGCGTTCCATGTCCGCGGCCAGCTTCGGGCTGGGGCGGCCGCGGTGGGTCTCGAACCGGAAGCCGGCCGCCTCCACCCGGCGCGCGTCTCGCTTGGCGGTCTTGCGCGCCTTGGTCGGCAGGTCGGCCAGCCAGCCGTCCACATCGGTCCACGGCACGTCCAGCACCGCGTCCGGGAACTGGGCCACCCGGCGGAAACCGAGCCCGGCGAACCTGGGTGCGAACTCCGCCTCCGGGCCGGGCGACCAGAAGTCGCGCATCAGCAGGACCTTGGCGCCCAGTGCCTTGGCCTCCGCGGTCATCGCCTCGGCCAGCAGCGGCAGCGCCTCATCCACCACGGTTTCGTCGCGGAAGAGGAAACCGCAGCCGAGGTTGGCCGGGGAACCGGCGAGGAACAACGGGATTTTGATATTGCGCCACACTGGGTGACGCAGGAACGCGCCGAACGCGGCGGCCACCGGATGGCCATCGCGTTCGGCGGTGAAGAATCGGAGGTCCCCGTCGATCTCCATCCCGGTCAGCAAGTCAAGGTAAGCCGCGGACCGGGGTGGTTCCGGCAGAGTTAGTTTTGCCCATTCTGCCGGATCGACATCAATTTTCTTACTGGTTCGAACACGGAGTGTGCCCGTCTCAGCCGGCATAGCGGGCCTCGGTCTCGGCGAACAGCCGGGCCACGTTGACCTCCTCGCGCGCGTCCACCGCTTCCTCGATGTACCGCTTCTGGTCGAGCACGAAGGCCGCGTCCACGGTGATCCGGTACAGGGTGAGCCCCTCGGCCTGCTTGAAGAAGGCGAACTCCTCCTCCAGCGGGTCGATCAGCAGGTCGCCCGTGCGCTTGAGGAAGAGCAGAAGCTGCTGGTCATCGTCTTCCACGGCGGTCGCGGTGCCGCTGAACTGGACCCCGTCGGCCTCGTCGGAGGTGATCGTGGAGTTGTAGATCACGCCGGCCACCCTGGGGTCGCCGGCGATGGCCAGGCCGTGCCGGGAGTCGTTCTGGGAGGCGAAGTAGAGGTAGTTGGGCGCGGCGGGCGCGAAGGCCAGCGCGGCCGCCCACGGCCCGGCGGGGTCCACCGTGGCCAGCGTCACGTACCGGTTGTCCCGCAAAATCGAGATTGCCCGGTCCGTGGCTTCGGTGAATTCTTGACCCACAACCCCTCCTGGGAACTTCATGCGTGTTGATAAACCGCGCGGATTTCGCTTGAATGCTACTGGGTTCAACACCGGCGCGCCAGGATCCCGGTGTATGTGATCACAACGGGAAGGTTGTCATGACGGGTGTCTCCATTGATCGGGATGTGCTGGCCGGACTGGTGCCGCTGCTGCGGTGCCCGGCCTGCTCGAACGCGGCCCTGACGATGGCTTCTCGAGGCTTGGACTGCGATTCCTGTGGGCACAAAGCCCCATTTGTCGATGGTGTTCTCGATCTCGTCGCTAATTCTTCTGGTCCTATCTCTGCCGGTGACAAACCGTACGAGGGGCTCAACGCCAAGCTCTACGGCTGGCTGATGAGCAGCCCGACCAGGCAGCGGCTGGACTCCTGGCTGCTCGGCCTGGACGTCAAGCGCTACTACCGGGAGATGGCCGACCGCATCGCCGGTCTGCCGGACGGCCCGATCCTGGAGATCCCGGCAGGCAACGGCCCGCTGATCAAGCAGGCCGCCGGGTACCGCGACCGCGGCCCGTGGATCTTCGCCGACCTGTCCTGGCACCTGCTCAAGCAGCTGGCGGCCAAGCTGGAGGCGGTGGGCGCGAAGAAGCACCTGGTGATCCGCGCGGACGCGTGCGCGCTGCCGATCGCCGACGGTGCGATGGCCGGGGCGGTGTCGATGTTCGGCATCCACTGCTTCCACGACAAGCCCGCGGTCTTCGGCGAGCTGCGCCGGGTGGTCGCTGACGAGGGCCAGATCGCGGTCAGCACGCTGACCACCGACGGCCACAAGCTCTCGCAGTACTACCACCAGATGAGCCAGAAGGACGGCACCTTCGCGCCGGACAACTCCTGGGCCGAGATCTCCGGCGCCGCCCGCAGTCAGGGCCTTGAGCTGCACGGCACCACCGGGCTCGGTTCGGCCAGGGTGTTCACCGCCCGCCCGAAGGTGCACAGCTAGACCATCTCCACCGGTGGCCCCGCCCAGCCACCCAAGAGAAAAAAAGGGGCGTTCCCGTCATCGCCCGACGGGAACGCCCCTTCTCCTGCTCAGCTAACCGCTACAACCCGGCCAGCCGCTACGACGAGGCGTAGCGCTGGGCGGGAGCCGCCGCGTGCGCGATGTTGCCCAGCGCCGCCGCCTCTCCCATCCGGCTGCCGATCTCCCGGAACACCGCGGCCGACCGCAGGTAGTGGTCGACCCCTTCCTGGTGTCGCTGCAACCGCTCGTTGGCGGTGCCCAGGTAGAGCAGCACGTAGCCTTCCTTGCGCTTGTCACCGAGTCGCCTCGCCAGCACCAGCGCCTGGCGGAGCAGCCGGAGGGCGTGACCCTCCTGCGGCACCGAGGCGAGGTCCGGCCCGCTGACCTGCTCCTCGGGGGAGGGGCGCAGTTCCCTGGCGGCGAACCGCCCGGAGACCGTGGTCGGCTTGGGCTGTTCGTAGACGCTGCTGATGCTGATCGCGGTGTGGATCAGCCAGTCCAGCAGCCGGTTCTCCGCGGCGAACCGGGCGACGGGGTCACTTTCCTCCCGCAGCCGGTCCTCGGCGAAGGCCCGCACCACCTCGTGACAGGTGTAGTTCTCCGAGTCGCCGATCGGGGTGATCAGCCCACTCACCGCGAGCTCGTTGAGCAGCGCGGTGGCTTCGGTGGAGGTGCCCTCGGTGAGCACGCTGGTCATCTCCGCGCAGTACCGGCTCTCCGGGGAGAGGGCCAGCCTGCGCAACGCCAGCTGGGCGGCGGGTCGCAGCAACCGATATGCCACGGCGAGTGCCGCGTGCACCTGCACGCTGCCGCGCACGGTCGGTGCGATCCGCCTGCCCACCTCGAGCAGCCGCTTGCTCAGCTCGACGGCGGGCAGTTGGGGATGTGCGGCCAGCATGCCGCCGACCAACCGCAGTGCCAGGGGCAGTCGCCCGCACAGGCGGGCGAGGTGGCGAAGCTGCTCCTGCTGGGCCGTTGCCCGGTGCGGTCCCACGGCGCGGCCCAGCACGGCCATCGCCTCGTGTTCGGCCAGCGGTTCGACCTGCAGGCGCTGCACCGCGGTGAGTCCGGTCAGCGGCTGCCTGCTGGTGATCATCACCAGGCAGGTGGAGCTGACCGGGAGCAGTGGCTGGACCTGCGCTTCGCTGACCGCGTTGTCCAGCACGATCAGCGCCCGCCTGCCGTGCAACAGCGAGCGGTAGAGGCGCGCCCGCGCCTCCAGCTCGGTGGGAATCCCGTCCCTCGGCACACCGAGTGCGCCGAGCAGCATCCCCATGGCCGCCCCCGGGTGCAGCGGGCGATCGCTGTTGGCCCGGAGGTTGACGAAGAACTGACCACCAGGGAAGTCCCTGGTCAACTGCTTGGCCAAGGTGACGGCCAATGCGGTGGTGCCGACTCCGGTAGGTCCGGAGAGCACCACGGTCCTCGGCGCGGACGCGCGTGACGCCCTCGCCATGGCTCGCAGCCAGTCCAGATCGGCGCTGCGGCCGGTCAGCTCCTCGGTGATCTTTGGTAGTTCCAGGCTGCCGAACGCGGCACGTGCTACCCCAGAAGTGCCGTGCGCCGGCAGTACGGTCGGCCGGTCCCCATGACGGCTCAACCGGAAGCGTCCTGCCCTGGCGGCCCGCTCGAACTCCCTCAGTTCGTCGCCGGCCAACCGCAACGTCGCAGCCAGTGCCCCTACGGTGCGCTGTTGCGGTCCCCTCGCTCTCCCCCTCTCCAGATCACTGATCGTTCGTACGCTCAACCCCGAGCACATCGCCAGATCTTCCTGGGTCAGGCCGTTGGCTCGCCGGTGCCGCAGGAGCATTCCCCCGAAGTCTCCTGACGTTAAGCGAACCTCATCGGGTGTTGAATTTTGAACTGTTGACATCCTTCCTCCCGGTGCGCGCTGCGGCAATCGGGCTGACGGGCACCCCGAATTGGTCGACCACCGGGCCCCGGTGGTGATCGACCTGCCGCCCCATAGCCAGTCTGGACGCTGTGTCGCAACCCCCGCCAGTGCGTTGACAAAAGCTCAAATGAAGCTGCGCCGTCTCACCTGAATCACGTAATCATGAACCCTGTCCTGTGACACAGGGTGACTCGCGAGCGCTTGACCGGCCGCAGCGCCGGTCCGGCGCGATCTTGCCTGGTAGCGGTTGCGGCTGATCAAGGCGTGGGCAAACGCTGGCAGTCCGGAAGTGGTCAGCCCAGGTCGCCCGTTTGGACGGACCGTTTGGCTGCACGATCGAGCTAACTCGGAAGATCGACCAGATCGGTCCGCGAGGCCAGCCCGAGCTTGCGGAGCACCTTGGCCACGTGCTGCTCGACCGTGCGCGGGGACAGGAAGAGCACCTCGGCGATCTCCCGGTTGGTCCGTCCGTGGGTCAGCAGCCGGGCCACATCCCGCTCCCTCGGCGACAGCTCGGGCCCGTAGCCCCGCCTGCCCCGCCGGGCCTGCGCGGCAGGCGCCGGCGCGGTCAGGCCGTGTTCGCGCAGGTGACGGCGGCAGCTGGCGGCGTCCCGGGCCGCGCCGAGCCGGTCGAACACCGCGGCGGCCTCGGTCAGCTCGTCCACCGCGGGCTCCCCGGCGACCAGCCGCAGCCGGGCGGCCTCCTGCCTGGCCTGCGCGGCCAGGTAGGGATTGGGCAGCTCGGCGTAGGCGGCCGCGGCGGCGTTGAGCGCCTCGGCCCCTGCGGACAACCGGCCGCGGGCGCCCAGCAGCAGGCCCTGCCCGGCCAGCGCGGCCGCGGCGGCCAGCGGCGCGGCCTTGCCCTCGGTCTCGGCGGTGAAGGTGGCCAGCAGTTCCGCGGCCGCCGGCAGCTGGCCGGTGTGGATCCTGGCCTGCAGAGCGACCGGCAGAAGTTCGGCGGCCCAGAGCCAGACACCTTTGCGGCGCACGATGGACAGGCCGAGCTCGGCGTGCGCCAGCGCGGCCTCGTGCTCGGCCCTGGACAGCTGCATCTGGGTGTAGGCGGCGGCCGCGACCATGATCACCGGCGTGAACGCGTCCTCCGGGGTGTCCAGCCCGGTGGCGCCCAGGTGCGCCTCGGCCTCCGGCCACTCGCCGCGGGCCACCGCGAGCTGGCCGAGCACCAGGGACAGCTCGGTGGCCACCGGGCGCAGGTCGCGGTAGTCCTCCAGCAGCCGGGCGCAGCGCTCGGCCAGGCCGTCCCAGCGGCCGGTGGAGAAGTCCAGCCTGGCCGCGGTGGCCCGGCCGACGCTGACGATGAACGGCAGGTTGACCTCGGTGGCCATCCGCAGCCCTGGGTCCAGCCAGGCGCGGGCCTCCCGGTAGTGGCCGGTGGTCGCGAACGAGTCGCCGAGGTTGCAGTAAGCCCTGGTCAGGTGCTGCTTCCCGGCCTCGGTGGCGGCCTGCCGGGGCAGCCGCTCCAGGTCCGGCCGGACCCCGGCGTCGCCGAGCAGGACCCGGGAGCCGAGCTGGTTGGCCAGCAGGTTGAGGGTCAGGTCCGGGTCGGTGGCCGAAGACCCGCTCGCGGGGTCGAGAGTTGACCCAGTCTCGATGACTTCTTGAACTTTCGCCATCCAGCGCAGGTTCTCCCGCACCGCCACCGTGCCGCGGAAGGGCTGGGCCAGCACGGACATCGCCTTGGCGCCCAGCGCGGAGCGCACGCCCACCTCCTCGATGGCCATCGCGATGTCCCGGCGGCCCTCTTCAAGGCCACCGGCCTCGCGGACCAGCAGGAGGCCCAGGTTCATCCGGGTGGCGCCGCGGGCGGCGGGGGACAGGCGCGGGTCGTCGAGCACCCGGCGCAGCACGGCGGTCACGTCCAGCTGCTCCACCCCGCGCACCGCGGCGGCGCCGAGCTTGCCGGCCAGCCGGTCCATGTCCGCGGTGGACAGCTCGGGCAGCTCGACCAGCTGCTGGTACAGCTCGGTGGCCAGCCCGGCCTCGCCCACCGCGGCGGCGTGGTCCGCGGCCGCCTCGCAGTGCCGCCGCCAGCCCGCCCGGTCACCGGACTCCTTGCTGTGCCTGGCCAGCTGCACCCACGGGGTGGGCTCGGCCGCGGCCAGCTGGGTGGCCGCGCGGGCGTGCAGCTGCCGCCGGTCCGGGCCCGGAATGGTGTCGTAGACGGCCTCCTGGGCCAGCGCGTGCCGGAAGCCGTAGCGGCGGCCGGGCAGCTCGTGCAGCACCACCCCGGCCAACGCCTGCACCAGCGCGGTGCCCACCTCGGCCGGCGTCATCCCGGCCACCGTGGCCAGCAGGTCCTCCTCGGCGGGCACGCCGAGCACGGCGGCGGCGCGCACGATCCGGGCGGCCAGCGGGTCCAGCGCGGCCAGCCGCTCGGTGGTGGCCTCGCGCAGCAGCACCGGCACCCGCAGGTGGTCCAGCAGGCGGCGCGCGGTCGCGGTGCGCACCTCGCCTGCGGTGTCCCGCAGCGCGTGCAGGGCCTCCTCCACCACGAACGGGATGCCCGCGGTGCGCTCGTGCAGCCGGGCGGCGAACCCGGCCGCGGGCAGTGGGGTGCCAAGGATTGCGCTGGCCAGCTCGTGCACCCCGGCCACGTCCAGCGGGGCCAGCCGGAGAACCGCGGCGCTGACCCCGTGCGCCGGCCGGAACGCGCTGCCGAGCAGGGCGCCGCCCAGGTCCTCGCGGCGGTAGGTGACCACCAGGGACAGCTCCGGCGGCGGGCTGGCCACCAGGAACCGCAACAGGTCCCGGCTGCTGTCATCGCCCCAGTGCAGGTCCTCCAGCACCAGCAGGGTGGGCCCGGCCGCGATCAGCAGCTCGCGCACCGCGCGGAAGAGCCGGTGCCGCTCACCGGCGGGATCGCCCAGCGGTTCGGGCTGCGGCGGCAGCCGGTGCGCGATCTCCGGCAGCAGCGGTCGCAGCACCCCGGTGACCGGGTTGAGCCCGGCCCCGACCCGGTTGCCCAGCGCGCCGAGGGCCTCCAGCACCGGGCCGTACGGGAAGGGCTCGCGCAGCGGCTGGCAGTGTCCGAGCAGCACCGGGATCCGGCTGGTGGCCAGCAGTTCGCCGAGCAGCCGGGTCTTGCCGATGCCCGCCTCGCCCTCGACCAGCACCAGCGCGGGCGGCCTGGCCACCGCCTCGGCCAGGATGCCCAGCTCGCGGTGCCGGCCGACGAGCACCGGTGAGCTGGTGCGCAGGCCGTTGTCCCTCGCCATCGCATGCTCCCCAGGTGTGTGAACCAATGGCTATCTTCGCTGGTCCGGCGCGCTCGTGCGTCCCTCCGGTCGACGGGTTTTCAGTGAGTACCGGCCGAAGGAAACTGAAACGGCTGTGAAGCCATTGTTTCCGCTTACCCTGCGAATCGGTGGCCACCGACGATTTCCCTGCAATCGGAAGGCTGAGCACATGCGAAAGTCGACGGTCGTTGTCTGTCTCACCGCGGTGGCGTTGAGCGCCGCCGCGGGAATGGGAGCTCCGCCAGCATTCGCCGAGGCCGAGGTGGTGGGCGCGTCGGCGCCGGTGCCGGGCAGCTACATCGTGGTGCTGAAGGACGGGGCCACCGCCTCGGACGCGCTGGCCACCCGCTACGGCGGGGTGTTGCAGGAGGCCTACACCGCCACCCTGCGCGGCTTCCACCTGCGGAACCTGACCGAGCGCCAGGCCAGGCGGCTGGCCGCGGACCCGGCGGTGCGCAAGGTCTACCAGGACGGCACCGCGCGGATTGCCCAGGACAACGCCACCTGGGGCCTGGACCGCTCCGACCAGCGGAAGCTGCCGCTGGACACCAAGTACAACCCGGTCGGCACCGGCGCGGGCGTGACCGCGTACGTGATCGACAGCGGCATCCGCAGGTCGCACAGCGAGTTCGGCGGCCGGGCCAGCATCGGCGCGGACTTCCTCAACGACGGCCAGAACGGCAACGACTGCAACGGCCACGGCACGCACGTGGCGGGCACCATCGCGGGCAAGACCTACGGCATCGCCAAGGAGGCCAAGGTCGTCGCACTGCGCGCGCTGGGCTGCGACGGCACCGCGCCGGACTCGGCCGCGGTCAGCGCGATGGAGTGGGTGACCAAGAACGGCGTGCGCCCCGGCGTGGTGAACATGAGCCTGGGCATGGACAACGTGGGCATGGGCGACGAGGCGCTCAAGGCCTCGGTCAAGGCCGGGTTCACCTACGTGGTGGCCGCGGGCAACAGTTCCACCGATGCCTGCGGGACCAGCCCGGCCAGGGTGCCGGAGGCCATCACGGTCGGGGCCACCGGCCGCTCGGACAGCCGCGCGGGCTTCTCCAACTACGGCCGCTGCGTGGACATCTTCGCGCCGGGGGAGAGCATCACCTCGGCCTCGCACCGCTCGGACACCGGCACCGCGGGCATGAGCGGCACCTCGATGGCCAGCCCGCACGTGGCCGGCGGGGCGGCGCTGGTGCTGGGCGCGAACAAGAACGCCAGCCCGGCCGAGGTGACCAAGGCGCTGCTGGACAAGTCCACGCCGAACGTGGTGAAGAACCCGGGTTCCGGTTCGCCGAACAAGCTCATGTACGTCGGTAAGTGAAATTTCACTTCGGTCCGTCCGCCATTTATCTGGTGGGCGGACCGAAGTGCGTCAGTTCCATTCCCAGCGCAGCCCGACAATTCCGGCCGGCACGTCCAGTGCGACCACGTGCGCGGTGCGGAAGGCACCGATCCACACGTCCTGCCGCCCCACCTCGGCAGACCACAGCCCGTGCCGATAGGTCTGGAAGCACCGGCTGGGCACCGCGTCCCGGTGGAACTCCACCTGGGCCACGTACTCCCGCACCGGCCGCCGGAACCGGTGCAGCCTGCTCGCCGAGGCCTGCCCGGCGGGCCAGACCACCTCGTACTCCAGCACCGCGGTGTCCCCGGTGCGCAGCATCCGGTCCAGGATCAGCTCGGTGACCACCAGTTGGCCGTCCGGCCCGACCCGGTTGCGGCCGAGGCGGCAGGACCGCCGGGGCGCCACCACCGGGGCCGCGCCCTCGCCGAGGTAGGTCACCGCGCACCGGTCCACCCCGTCCACCTCGGCCCTGATCACCGCGCGCACCGTGCTGGTCCCGTCCATCCCGTGCTCGTCCACGGTGTGCGTCTCCTGCAGGCTCAGGTAGGTCAGCTGCTCCTCGGTGGGCGCGCCCAGCGTCTCCAGCAGCCCGGTCAGCGTGGCCGCGTCCTCCCACAGGGTGTCCAGCGGCCGCACCGGGAAGGTCCGGCTCAGCCAGCGCCCACGCGGCCGCCGCGGCCCGAGCAGGCCGAGCAGGGTCTGCCGGGGCAGCCCGAGCACCTCCTCCAGCACGCCGACCGCGGCCAGCGACTCCCGCCGCTCGGGCTGGCTGCGGCCGCGCCGCCAGTAGCTGAGGGTGGACAGGCTGACCCGGACCCCTCGCTGGGCCAGCCTGCGTTGCAACGAGTCCAGGCTGAGCCCGCTGCGCTCGATCGCGTCGTTCAGCGCGGCCGGGAAGTTCTCCAGCACGGTGGGGGCTTCACCGGCACGGGGGGCGGGCAGCGGGAACGAGCTCAGGCGCATGGCCGTCACTGTCCGGCGGTGCCGGAGCGGCGAACAATCCGGAACCCACTAGGTAGGGGGTACGCGACTATTGCGCGCTCGTGATCAGTGTCACCCGGACGGGTGGTAGTTGGGGCCGCTCGGCAGACTAGGTTCTACTAACGAAGGTTAGCCTTCCCTTATCAGGCTGTTGACGAAGTGAGGACGCATGACCACGCGGCACGCCAGCACCGTGAGCCCGGTCGAGCTGCTGTCGGACTACCGCGCCGGATCGTCGTTCTTCTTCTCCTCCCCCCGCGGCGTGCTGCTCGCCGAGGGAGTCGCGGCCACCGTGCCCAGCGTCGCCGCCCCAGGCGAGCTGGGCGCGCTGCCCGCGCGGGTGGCCGCGGTGCTCGCCGAGGCGGAACCCGGCGCGCTGGTGGTGGGCGCGGTGCCCTTCGACCACCACGCGGCGGCCAGCCTGGTGGTGCCCGAGGTAGTGCGCCGGGCCGAGGCATTCCCTGCCGAGCTCCGGCTGCCGGAGCTCAGCATGAACGTGCCGGAGTGGGAGATCACCCCGGTGCCCGAACCAGCGGCGTACGTGCGCTCGGTGCGCGCCGCGCTCACCCCGCTGCGTTCGGGCGAGCTGGACAAGGTGGTGCTGGCCCGCTCGCTGGAGCTGACCGCGCCCACCACGGTGGAGCTCGGCCCGCTGCTGAACAACCTGATCCGCCGGGACCCCGCCGGCTACACCTTCGCCGCCGACCTGCCCGGCCGCACCCTCATCGGCGCCAGCCCCGAGCTGCTGCTCTCCCGCCGGGGCGCCAGCGTGGTCTCCAACCCCCTCGCCGGGTCCGCCGCCCGCAGCGCCGACCCGGCGGAGGACCGGCGCCGGGCCGAGGCCCTGCTGGTCTCGGCCAAGGACCGGCACGAGCACGCAGTGGTGGTGGACGCGGTGGCCGCCGGGCTGCGCCCGTACTGCCGGACCCTGGACGTGCCTGCCGCCCCGGAGCTGGTGCGCACCGCGACCATGTGGCACCTGTCCACCAAGGTCACCGGCGAGCTGGCTGACGAGCGGACCTCCGCGCTGGAGCTGGCCGCGGCGCTGCACCCGACCCCCGCGGTGTGCGGCACGCCGGTCGGCGCGGCCAGGGACAAGATTCGTGCGCTGGAACCCTTCGACCGCGGCTTCTACACCGGCATGGTGGGCTGGTGCGACGGCAACGGCGACGGCGACTGGGTGGTCACCATCCGCTGTGCCGAGGCCGATGACCACTCGCTGCGGCTCTTCGCCGGGGCGGGCATCGTCGGGGACTCCAGCCCGGAGGCCGAACTGGCCGAGACCGCGGCTAAGTTCCGCACGCTGCTGCTGGCCATGGGCATCGAGCAGATCGCCTGAGCTGGAGGACCTGGGTGCACACCGAGGCGGTCCGCGACGCGCTCGCGGACGAGGAACTGGCGTACTGGCAGCTGTTGCCCGCGCGGCAGCAACCCAGCTGGACCGACCCGACGCTGGCCGCGGCGCACCGCGCCGAGCTGGCCGCCCGGCCGGGCCTGGTGCACTGGGCTGAGGTGGACGGGCTGCACCGCTGGCTGGCCGAGGTGGCCGGCGGCAGCGCCAAGGTGGTGCAGGCAGGCGACTGCGCGGAGGACCCGGCGGAGTGCACGCCGGAGCACATCGCGCGCAAGGTGGCCATGCTGGACGCGCTGGCCGGGGTGGTCGGCGGGGCCAGCGGGCTGCCGGTGGCGCGGGTGGGCCGGTTCGCCGGTCAGTTCGCCAAGCCCCGCTCCAAGCCCTCGGAACGCTGCGGCGACCTGGAGCTGCCGTCCTACCGCGGCCACCTGGTCAACGGCCCGGAAGCCGAGCTCGCCGCCCGCCGCCCGGACTCCGCCCGGCTGGTGTCCTGTTACGAGGCGGCCAGTGTCGCGGTGGGCGCGCTGCGCGGCGCGCGCAGGCCGTTCGGGCAGCCGGTGTGGACCTCGCACGAGGCGCTGGTGCTGGACTACGAGCTCCCGTTGCTGCGCAAGAACTCCGCGGGCCAGACCTTCCTGGCCTCCACGCACTGGCCGTGGATCGGCGACCGGACCCGCCAGCCCGACGGCGCGCACGTGCGCCTGCTCGCCTCGGTGGCCAACCCGGTGGCCTGCAAGGTCGGCCCGACCACCCCGCGCGCCGACCTGCTCAAGCTGTGCGAGGTGCTGGACCCGCACCGCACCCCCGGCCGGTTGACCCTGATCGCCCGCTTCGGCGTGCGCCGGGCCCCCGAGCTGGCGCCGCTGGTGGCCGCGGTGCGCGCGGCTGGCCACCCAGTGGTGTGGCTGAGCGATCCCATGCACGGCAACACGATCAGCGCCGCGGGCGGGGTCAAGACCCGGCTGCTGGCCGACCTGATCGCCGAGGTCAGCCAGTTCCTGCGGATCGTGCCCGAACAGGGCGGCGTCGCGGGCGGCCTGCATCTGGAAGCCACCCCCGACCCGGTCACCGAATGCTTGGGCGCGGGCGTGGAGGCCGACGACCTCGGCCGCTGCTACACCTCCCTGTGCGACCCTCGGCTGAACCAGCAGCAGGCCATCACCCTGGCTGCTGCCTGGCGCTGACCAGCCCGGTCTCGTAGGCGAGCACGATCGCCTGGGCGCGGTCGCGCAGGGCGAGCTTGGCCAGGATGCGGTTGAGGTGGGTCTTCACGGTCTGCTCGGAGAGCACCAGCTCCACCGCGATCTCGGTGTTGGACAGGCCCCTGGCGACCAGGGTGAGCACCTCGGTCTCCCGGTTGGTCAGCACCTCCAGCCGTTCCGGGCGGGCCGCCGGGGCGGGGCGGGTGCGGACGAACTCGCTGATCAACCGGCGGGTCACGGCGGGCGCGAGCAGCGCGTCCCCGGCCGCGACCACCCGGATCGCGTTGACCAGCTCGGCGGCCGGCGCGTCTTTGAGCAGAAAGCCGCTGGCGCCGGCCCGCAGCGCCTCGAACACGTAGTCGTCCAGGTCGAAGGTGGTCAGCACCAGCACCCGCAACGGGTTCTCCGCCGCACCGTCCGAAGTGGACTCTTCGTCGAGCAGCCGCCGGGTGGTCTCCAGGCCGTCCAGGCGGGGCATCCGGATGTCCATCAGCACCACGTCCGGCCGCTGCCCGCGCGCGTCCAGTTCGGCGATGCCGGTCAGCGCCTCGATCCCGTCGCCCGCGGTGCCCACCACCGTCATACCGTCCTGGGCGCCGAGCAGACCGGCGAAGCTCTCCCGCACCATCGCCTGGTCGTCGACCACGTAGACCCGGATCACGCCGCCCCCTCGGTGTTGTCCGCCAACGGAATCCTCGCCCGCACGGTATACCCGCCGTCCGGCCGCGGCCCGGCCTGGAACTCGCCGCCGACGATGCCGATCCGCTCCCGCATCCCGGTGATCCCGTTGTCCGGCCCGGACTCCCCGGCCACCCGCAGCCCGGGATCGTTGTCCACCACCAGTTCCAGCTCACCCGGCAGGTAGCGCAGCGCCACCCGCACCGCCGCGCCGGGCGCGTGCCGCCTGGCGTTGCTCAGCGCCTCCTGGGTCACCCGGTACACGGCCAGCCCGGCCGCCGAGGGCACGGGCCGCGCCGTGCCCTCGACGGCCAGCGCCACCGCCACTCCGGACCGCTCCGCCTCGGCCACCAGCTCCGGCAGTTCGGCCAGGGTCGGCTGTGGCGCGAGCTCCGGCTCGGCGTCCTCGGCCCGCAGCACCCCCAACAGGCCGCGGGTCTCGGACAGCGCCTGCCGGGCCGCATCGCCAAGCTGGACAAGCTCTTCGCGCACCCGATCGTCCGAAATGGACAGTCGGTAGGGCGCGCTGTCGGTGCGCACCGCGATCATCGACAGGTGGTGCGCGATGATGTCGTGCAGTTCCCTGGCGATCCGGGCGCGCTCGGCCAGCACCGCGGTCTTGGCCTGCTCGTCGGCCATGTCCCTGCGCACCCAGGCCAGTTCGGAGGTGGCCGCGTCCTCCCGGCTGCGCGACACCCCGACCACCACCGCGCCCAGCGCGAACACCACGGCGAACGGCGAGTCCGGCACCCCGGACAACGGCAGCGCGCCGGCCAGGTAGGTCAGCAGCACGGTGAGCACGCCGACGGTCGCCCGGTCCCGTTGCGGGGCGCGGGCCACCGCCGCGAAGACCGCGGGGACCAGGGCCAGCGCGCCGATGGACCACGGCCGCTCGATCGCGGGCACCCCCGGCAGGATTCTGGGGAACTCGACCAGTAGCGGCGCCACCGCCAGCGTGACCAGCAGGCCCATCGCCAGCCGCCAGGCGGTCACCGGCGACCGGTTGCTCAGCAGCCACGGCAGCAGGTGCGCCAGCGTGAGCAGTACCCCGGCCACCGGGTTGAACGCCTTGAACCAGGTGATCCCGTTGGCCATGGCCAGCAACGCGAACAGCAGCACCGCGGTCTTGCGGCGCACCCACCGCGGGCCCGGCAGCCAGGTCACCGGCGGTCCCCAGTCGGCGTCCCGCGCGGTGACCAGCATCCGCCAGGTCGCCCGCAACCCGGTTCCGAGGTGTTTCAGCATGCCGCCGACGCTAGTCAGAGCCATGCCGCCGATCGTCACACGCTGGTACCGCATCCGGAGTCAAACCGTGGGGTGACGACGAGACAAAAACGGCCCGGCCAGTCTCGGTCGCATGGATCCCACCCTCCGGCTGATCACCCGGTTGCTGGCCACCTCCGCGCTGTGCTGGCTGGCCTGCGCGGTCATGGTGGCCGTCTTCGTCGACTTCGTCTACTTCGGACAGTTGGACCCGTTCCGGTCCACCTTCAGCGAGTTCATCTTCACCGAGCAGGGCGCCCGGCTGGTCGGGGTCAGCATGCTGGCCACCGCGTTCGGCTCGCTGGTCCTCGGCGGCGCGCTGATCAGCGCGGGCGCGCCCGGCGGGCGGCGGGCGGCCTGGCTGATCGCGGTGTGGGCGCTGGGCCTCGGCGTGGCCGCGGTGTTCCCGATGGAACCGGTGCACGAGCCGCTCACCCCCTACGGCGCGGTGCACCGCTACGCCGCGCTGACCGGGTTCATCACCCTGCCGCTGGCCGGTCTGCTGCTGGCCACCCGGTTCCGCGGCCATCCGCAGTGGTCGCCGCTGTGCCGGCCGCTGCGGGTGGTCTCGGTGCTCGGCCTGGCCGGCGTGCTGGCCTTCCTGGCCACCTTCCTGCCGCTGGACCGGCCGATGTGGTTGCTCGGTGAACGTGGTTACAGCGGTGCGGCCGAACGGCTGTTGCTGGCCGCCCATGTGGTCCTGTTGCTCCTGCTGGCCTGGCGGGTGCGCCGGCACACAACGCAGCCGGAGATCACCCCGAAGCGGGAACCCGGACTCGTCCGTGTCGAACGCTGTTGATGTCCACAGTGGACACCTAGCGTGTGGGGATGCGCCGAACCGCCGCCCTGGCCGCCCTGCTCGCGGCCGTCGCCGCCGTCCCAGCCGCCGCCGCGGTCCCCGGCACCAAGCTGGAGTTCACCGCCACCCGCAAGCTGATCACCCTGCCCCCGGTGCCGGTGCCCGGCACCGCCTACGCGGTCCAGTCCGACCTGGCCAACGCCGACGGCTCGGCCGCGGGCAAGCTGACCATCAGCTGCACCGTGGTCGGCCTGACCCCCGAGCTGCACATCGAGGCGCAGTGCCTGCACATCTATCGCTTCCAGGACGCCGCGGAACTGCACACCACCGCGCGGGTGACCAGGAAGCTGGTCAGCGAGGACAAGCACCAGCAGGTCATCGTCGGCGGCACCGGCCGCTTCCGTGGCGCGAAGGGCGAGGGCAACATCGTCTTCGACACCGACAAGACGGTGAAGTACACGCTGGACTACGACCTCTAGGCCGATCAGGGCACCGTGATCGCGGCGACCATCAGGTGCCGCATGGTCGCGGTCACCTCGGCCGGGGGCAGCGGCCGCTCGGCCGCCTGCCACTCGCGCAGCAGCCCGGTCACCGCGCCCACCAGCGCGGTCGCGATCAGGTGGTAGTCCCGGACCGGGGCCTGCCCGCGCTGGGCCGCCCTGGTGGCCTCGCCCTCGATCAGCGTGCTCCACTCCGCCACCCAGCGCTGGTGCTGCCGCTCCATCGCCGGGCTCACCCCGACCGCCTCCACGTAGGCCAGCCGGGGGCGGCGCGGGTCGGCGGTGATGTCGGCCATGAACACGTCCAGCAGGGTGCCGATGCGCTCGGGCGCGTCCGCGCTGTCCGGCAGCGTGCGCAGCGCGCCGACCACGTGGTGCAGGGCGACCGCGTTGATGTCGTTGTGCAGGCTCAGCAGCAGGGCCTCCTTGTTCGCGAACTCCTCGTAGAAGTTCCGCGTGGAGACCCCGGCGTGCGTGCACAGCTGCTCGATGCGGGTGCCGTGGTAGCCGGCGGTGGTGAACAGCTCCAGCGCGGCCTCGACCAGCCGGGCCCGGCGGTCGGCTTTGCGCTGTTCGGGACGCATGCCGCGGTAGATGCGCGCGGTTGTCCCCGTCTCCTGGGCCATACCTCCAGCGTAGATCGTTCGGGGGGTGTGCACCGGTCAAGTGGTCATGACCATTGCCACATCTGGGCCGGACGGCCTAGCGTGTGAAAATCTCGATTACCACAGCGAGCGTCCCAAGGAGGTCGCCCGTGTCGCCGTCCCCCCGACTCCGACTGCTCGGCGCATGTCTGCTGACCGCGTTAGCGCTGACCACCCTGCCCGGCACCGCCACCGCGGCCCCCGCCGCGGTCCCCCTGCCCTCCGCGGACCCCTTCTACCAGCCGCCGAACCCGCTGCCCCCGGGCAAGCCCGGTGACCTGCTGCGTTCCCGCCAGGTCAAGGTCACCGTGCTCGGCCTGGAGGTCCCGGTCTCGGCCTGGCAGATCCTCTACCGCTCCACCGCGGCCACCGGCGCGCCGATGGCCGTCTCCGGCACGATCCTGGTCCCGCAGACCCCGAGCACCGGCAAGCCGAGGCAGCTGGTGACCTACGCGGTCGGCGCGCACGGCCTGCACGAGACCTGCGCGCCCTCCTACAAGATGCGCACCGGCACCGAGAACGAGGTCGCCCTGATCGGCCAGTTCCTGCTCGCCGGGTTCGCCGTGGTGATCACCGACTACCAGGGCCTTGGCACGCCCGGCCCGCACACCATGGCGGTCGGCCCGGCCGCCGGGCACGCCATGCTGGACGCGGTGCGGGCCGCGCAGAAGACGCCCGGACCGGAGCTCGGGGTCGGCCCGGTCGGCATCTACGGCTACTCCCAGGGCGGCCAGGCCGCCAGCCACGCGGGCGAGCTCCAGCCGACGTACGCGCCTGAGCTCCAGGTGGCCGGGGTGGTCGCCGGCGGCATCCCGCGCGACCTGCGCGAGCTGTTCCCGGTGATCGACGGCGGCCCGTTCTCCGCGCTGATGATCGGCGCGGTCTCCGGCCACATGGGCGCCTACCCGGACCTGCCGGAGGAGTTCATCAACGAGGCCGGGAAGAAGCTGATCGCCAAGCAGCGCACCGAGTGCATCGTCGGCACCATGCTGCTCACCGGCGCGTTCAAGCGGCTCAAGGACCTGACCACGGTGCCAGACCCGATCAAGGATCCGCGCTGGCAGGCCCGGCTGGCCGCGGACGTGCCGGGCAGCCGCAAGCCGACCGCGCCGGTGCTGCTCTTCCACGGTGACTTCGACGAGGTCATCCCGTTCAAGGTGGCCAAGCCGCTGCTGGCCGACTACTGCGCCCGCGGCGCGACCGTGGAGTGGCGGACCACGCACCTCACCGAGCACATCCTGGGCAACATCGCCGGGGTGCCGATGGCGGTGTCCTGGCTGAAGGCCCGGTTCGCCGGGGTGCCCGCCGCCACCTCCTGCTGAGCGAGGACAGCGGGGCCGCCCGATCCGGACGGCCCCGCTGTGCTGCCAGGACTCAGTTCACCACGTCCGTGCGGGACCGGCCGACCAGCTCGGCCAGGTCGTTCATCACCTTGGTGAAGGACTGGTAGCTCATCGGCGCGGCCGCGAACCACGGCCCGACCTGGTCGGCCTGCACCGCGGGGTGCAGCTTCCAGGTGGCCACCTCGGCCATCTGGGTCGGCGTCAGCGCCTGGGCCTCCCGGTTGTCCACCAGCACCAGGTCGGCCGGGTACTCCCGGACCTGCTCCCAGCTGATCTTCTGGAAGTAGGCCTCACCCTGGGCCGGCTCGTAGACGTCCAGGCCCAGCGAGCGGAAGTACTTCAGGTCGCCGGACTCCTGCGGCCGCACCAGGTACAGGTCGTTCTTGGTCGCGCTGACCACCAGCACCTTCAGACCCGGCTTGCTCTTGGCCGCCTCGCGCAGGTTGTTCTCCGCCTTGGCGAACTCGGCCTTGGCCGCGGCCACCGCGCCGCCCTTGACGTCCGCGCCCAGCGCGCTCGCCAGCGTCTCGAACCGGGCCAGCGCCTCGGGAATCGGCTTGCCGCCGATCTTGATGCCCGCGGTCGGCTTGACCTTGTCCTTGGCGGTGTCCGGAATGTACCAGAGCGTGTCGTCGTACATCGTGGTGATGGTCAGCTCCGGCCGCAGCGAGGCGAACTTCTCCAGGTTGAACTCGCCGTAGGTGGAGCCGACCGACTGGACCGCGTTGAGGTCCACGTTGCCGATCTGCGGGTCGGGGCGGCCGTCGGCGAGCTTCTGCGGGCCGAACACGCCGGTGACCTTGACGCCGAAGTCCCACAGCGTGCCGGCGGCCGCGGACTGGGCCACGATCCGGGTCGGCTTGGCCGGCAGGCTGATCTTCTCGCCGCGGTCGTCGGTGAACTCCCACGGGCCGCCGCCGGTGGGACCGGTGGCGGAGCAGGCGGCGAGCAGTCCGGCGGTGGCCAGCACGGCCCCCGCACGGAGCAGTCGGCGGGTGGATCCCAGCATGTTCTTTCCTTTCAGCCGGCGTTGGCTCGGTTGGCCCTGGCCAGCAACCACAACAGGAACGGCGCCCCGATCACGCCGGTGACCACGCCGACCGGGAGTTCGGCCGGTAGCAGGGTCCGCGCGATCAGGTCGCTGACGAGCAGGAGCAGGGACCCGGCCAGCCCGGAGGCCAGCACGGGCGGGGTGGCCGCCCGGCACAGTCGCAGCGCGAGCTGCGGGGAGACCAGTGCGACGAAGACGATCGGCCCGGCCGCCGCGGTGGCGACCGCAGCCAGCCCGACCGCGACCAGGCCGAGGGACAGCCTGGCCCGCTGCACCGGGATGCCGAGTCCGGTGGCGGTGTCGTCGTTGAACTGCAAGGCGTCCAGCCAGCCGCGCAGCAGCAGGGCGAGCGGCAGCAGCAGCACCACGGCCACACCGATCCAGGTGACGTGGCCGAAGTTGCGGGCGTTGAGCGTGCCGGTGAGCCAGACCATCGCGCCCTGCGCGTCGTAGACACCCAGGCTCAGCAACAGATAGCTGGTCGCGCCGGTGCACAGCGCCTGCACGCCGATGCCGATCAGCACGATCCGGTAGCCGGTGGTACCGCGCTTCCAGGCCAAGGTGTACACCGCGAACGCGGAGGCCAGCGAGCCGAGCAGGGCCAGCAGCGGCACGCCCAGCCCGCCGCCGATGCCGAGCGCGGTGCCCGCGACCACCACCACGTTCGCGCCGCCGGTGATCCCGATCAGGTCGGGACTGGCCAACGGGTTGCGGGTGAGCGACTGGAACAGCGCGCCCGCCACGCCGAAGGCCAGCCCCACCAACAGGCCGACCAGCGCGCGCGGCAGCCGGAGCTCCCGCACCACCAGCAGGGTGGAGTAGTCGCCGATGCCGCCGAGCGCGGCCACCACCTCGTCCAGGCCGAGCTGGAACTCGCCGGTGGCCAGGCTGACGCAGAACATCAGCAGGGTCAGCGCGGCCAGCAGCAGGGACACCGCGCTGACGCGGGCCCGGTTGCCCAGTTTCACCGGGGTCGTCGTCACGGGATCACAGCTCCGGGAGGCGCTGGCGGCGGACCAGCGCGATGAAGAAGGGCGCGCCGAGGAAGGCGACGATGATGCCGACCTGGAGCTCCTCCGGCCTGGCCAGCACCCGGCCGAAAATGTCCGCGCCCAGCAACAGGATCGGCGCGATCACCGCCGAGTAGGCCAGCACCCAGCGGTGGTCGGGGCCGGTGATGATCCGGGCCATGTGCGGCACCACCAGGCCGAGGAACACCATCGGCCCGCAGGCGGCCGCGGCCGACCCGGCGAGCAGGGTGATCGCGATGACCGAGATCAGCCGGATCCGCCCGACGTTGCGGCCCAGCGCCCTGGCCACGTCCTCGCCGAGGGCCAGGCTGTTCAGCGCCGGGCTCACCGCGAGCGCGAGCGCCGCGCCCACGAGCAGGAACGGCAGCAGCTGGTAGAGCACCGCCGGGTCCTGGCCGTTGATCGCGCCGACCGCCCAGAACCGGTAGCGGTCCAGGGTGGCCGCGTCCAGCAGCAGCACCGCGGAGACCATCGAGTTGAGCATCGCCGAGACCGCGGCCCCGGCCAGCGCGAGTTTGGCCGGGCGGGCGCCGTCCCGGCCGAGGCTGCCCAGGCCGAAGACCACCACGGTGGCGACCAGCGCGCCGGCGAAGGCGAACCACACGTAGCCGTAGAAGGAGGCGATCCCGCCGAAGAGCGCGGACAGCGTCACGCCGAAGGCCGCGCCCGAGGTGACGCCGAGGATTCCGGGGTCCGCCAACGGGTTCCGGGTCACCCCCTGCATCAGCGCGCCGGCCAGGCCCAGCGCCGCGCCGACCGCCAGGCCGAAGCCGGTGCGCGGCATCCGCAGCCCGCGCACGATCGCCTCAGCCTCCGGGCTCTCCGGCCGGAACACCGCGGTGAACACCTCGCCGAATCCCAGGTCGGTTGTGCCCACCATGATGGACAGCACGCACACCAGCAGCAGCACACCGAGGGCGAGGAGCAACCCGAGTGGGCGCGACAGACCGGCCCCTGACGACCGCCCGGTCGCCACGGGCTGCCGCTTATCGACCGTGGTCACCCGGTGAGGATAGCCATGCCTAACTACCGCGACGCGTCCGAATCCGGCGGCGACGGCGCCCGGTTCACCCGGCGGATCGAGGACTTCACCTGCGGTCACTGCGAACGCACGGTCCGTGGCAATGGCTACACCAACCACTGCCCGCATTGCCTGTGGTCCCGGCACGTCGACGTCAACCCCGGTGACCGGGCCGCGACCTGCGGCGGACTGATGCCGCCGGTGGCCGCGGGCATCCACAAGGACGCCTACTTCGTGGTCCAGCGCTGCGAGAAATGCGGCCACCAGCGGCGCAACAAGACCTCGCCGAGGGACAGCAGGGAGACGATCCTCACGTACTTCGGGCGACCTATCCCGGGCTGAGCGCGGCGGTCGCCGCCCGCAGGCTCACCACGTCCGCGGCCAGGCTGTCGATCAGCAGCCGCTGCTCCTCGGTGCGCGGCTCCGGCGGTTCCGCGACCTCGGTGCTGTCGCTGAGCGCGCGCACCAGCCAGTCCAGGGTGTCCCTGGTCAGCGCGACGTCCCCGCCGTGCATGAGCAGCCCCGCGGTGCCGCTGCGCAGCCCGCGCAGCGCGTCGTCGGCCTGGGCCAGCGCGGCCCGGTTGGCCTCGGTGTCGTCCCGGCCCTTGAGCTGGCCGCCGAGCAGCTCGTGCAGCTGCGCCGAGGACCGCCGCTGCTGCCGGACCAGCCCGCGCACGTCGACCTCCTCCCGGCTGCGGCCCAGCTGCCCGGCGATCGAGGTCAGCCCGGCCCGCGCGCCCTCGACGGCCCGCCGCACCCGTTCCAGCGGGGCCGGGGTGCGCATGCCGGGCACCACCGCGAAGCCGAACAGCAGCCCGATGCCGACCGCGAGCAAGATCAGCAGCATGTACTCCACCAGCACCGGCACCGGGTCCAGGTGCCGGGTGGTGGCGTTCATGCCGACCAGCATCAGCACCATGCAGCCGTTGAAGATGATCGGGTAGCGCTGCTGGAAGCCGAACCCGACCAGCATGGTGACCAGCCCCAGCGGCATCAGCACCGCCTGCGGCAGCAGCCACAGCACCGCGGCCAGCGCGAGCGCGCCGAGCAGCGTGCCTGCCGCGCGCTGCCAGGCCTTGAGCGCGCTGGCCCGCCAGTCCGGCTGCATGATCATGAACACCGCCATCAGGAAGGACGGCATCAGCGGGTCGCCCGGCCGCTGGGCGGCGATGACCAGCGCGAGCAGCACGCCGAGTGCACAGCGCAGCGCGTGCCGGAATTGCGCGGACTGCCAGGAGATCGCCTCGGCCAGCCGCGCGCCCGGGTACTCCGCGCCGAGCCGGGAGTTCGCCGGGGTCCGGTCCCGCCCGGCCAGCGCGGCCCGCACCCGGTCCAGCCCGTCCCACAGCGTGTCCACCATCGCCGAGGTCGCGCCCGGCAGCCCGGCCGGGGTCGCCGGCCGCTCCGGCGCGGGCGCGTCGCCGCCGTCGACCACCACCGCGGCCAGCGCGGTGGCCTCGGCCGTGGCCGCCGCCAGCACCGCGCGCAGCTGCCCGGCCACCGGCTCGGGCAGCTGCTCGGCCCGGTCGGTGAGCAGGAACAGCTTGGTGCGGTAGCGCAGCCCGCCGTCGAGCACCTGACCCAGCCAGGTGCGCTGCCGGTCGCCGCGCCAGGCCCGGATCGCCGCGTCCGGCCCGCGCGGCCCGGCCTCGGTGAGCACCCCGGCCACCGCGATCCTGGTCGGTTTGTCCGGATCACGCAGCCCGGCCAGCAGCCGCAGCAGGATCACCACCCCGCAGCCCAGCGCGGGCGCGGTCACCACCTGCCAGAGGCTCGCGGTGCCGGTGGTCTGGAAGGCGTAGCCGAACAGCGCGCCCATGCCCAGCCCGAGCCCGACGGTGATGAACCGGGGCCCGAACGTGGGCAGCAGCGCCACCGCGAACACGATCACGGTGAGCACCCCGATGGCCGCCACCACCGACACCTCGGCCAGCAGCCGCGGCCCGGCCACCACCAGCACCATCGCCGGGGCGAACACCGCGAGCAGCTTCACATCCGGCCACAGCGCGCCGCCGAAGGCCGCGATCAGGCAGAACATCGCCGACAGCGCGCCGAGCACCGCGGCAGGCCCGAGCCCGGCCAGGAAGCCGAGCCCGGCCACCCCGCCGATGACCACGACCATCATCACCGGCAGCACCAGGGGCGAGGGGCCGGACCGGGGTGCGCTGGTGCTCACCAGCCGATCATGCCGCACCGGCGGTTACTCGACCGGCACCCAGCCCACCTGCACCAGCTGCGTCGTCTGGTGGTCCCGCCACAGCTGCGCCCGCCCCGGCGGCGAGGCGTAGGGCAGCAGCCCGGTGATCACGTCCGGGGTGTCCGGGTTGCCGTTGAGCAGCAGGGTCAGCGTGTCGTTGAAGTCCAGCGCGGACAGCAGCGGGTCGGTGCGGCGCAGGTAGCTGCCGGCCAGCACCAGGTGGAACCCGATCCGCCGGGCGTCCGGCAGCAGGTCGGCCAGCACCTCCAGCACCCCGGCCTGCTGGCTGATCTCGTAGTCGTCGATCACCAGGTAGACTTCGGGTCCGTTGCCCCTGCCCTCGTCCCGCCGCTTGACCAGGGAGTCCCGGATCTCGCCGATCGGCACCGACATCTTGCTGGTCTGGGTCAGGTAGGTGAGCAGCCACTCGTTGGGCACCGAGCCGAGCCAGTTGCGGCGCGGGTCGATCCCGGCGACCACGGCCTGCTCCGGGGTGGTCGCGGCGGTGAGGTTGTGCAGCAGCGCGCGCAGCACCGCGGTCCGCCCGCTGCCGTAGTCGCCGAAGCACAGCAGGTGCTGCTTCAGACCGAGCCCGAAGCCGTTGAGCTCGCCCTCGATCACGCCCAGCGGCCAGCGCTCGTTCTTGGGCACCTCGGTCAGCGGCACCTCGGCGGGCAGCGGCAGCAGCTGCTTGGGCCGCGCGCCGGTCCAGGCCTTGTCGATGGCCGCCACCGGGTCCGGCTGGTCCTGGAACCGCGGCAGCGCGGCCAGGAAGTGCTCGGCCTGATAGGTCAGCCCGTGTCCGGTGCCCGGCAGCTCCTTGGCCTTGACCACATCCACCGCGGAGAAGTGCGGCGCGGACAGCCGCAGCTCCAGCCTGCTGCTGAAGGCATCCGCCAGCGGCAGCTCCAGCTCGCTCCAGCGGTTGATGCCCAGCAGCACGTGCACGTTCACCCCTGGCCCTCGGTTGACCAGGTCGTACACCGCGTCGTAGGCGTGCTGGTAGCGGCGCAGGCCGTACCAGCCGTGCACCAGCACCACCACCGCGCCGGGCTCGGCCGCGCCGGTGCCGTCCCGCCTCGCCCGTTCCCGCCGGTCGATCAGCGCGTTGAGCTCGTTGGCCGCGTGCCAGATGAGCGCGTAGTCCTGGTAGGCGGCGGCCACCCTGGTGTGCGGCAGACCGCGCAGCGGCAGCAGCGACTCGCCCGCGAAGTCCAGCACGTACAGCTGGAGGTGCGCGGGCGTGTTGGCCAGGGCCAGGCTGAGCGCGGCGTTGTGCAGCACCTCGGCCACCCCGGCCGCCGGATCGCCGACCACCAGCGCGTGACCGTCCCCTGTGGACAGTTCCAGCCGGTGCCGCTCCCGCCGTCGCTCCGCGGGCCGGTCCACCAGGCCGACGACGGGGGACAGCGGTGGCTCGCCGGGGGTGTGCAGGCCGTGCTGCTCATCCGTGGCCGTCGGCGGCAGCAGCACGTCCAGGGCCATCCGCTCGCGCAGCGGCGGCAGCAGTAGCGGTTCCGGGATGGCGGCCGTGCCGGTGAGCCCGGCCAGCGTCTCGGCCACCTGCTCGGCGGGCAGCGGCTGGCAGGTGACCGGGTCCTGGCCGGTGCCCCAGAGCACCTGGTCGCTGTCCCTGGTGTTGAGCTCGAAGCCGAAGTGCTTGTGCAGCCCCGAAGGCAGGTCGGTGACCTGGTCGAGCACCGCGATCAGGTGCACGCCCTGGTCCCGCCAGCCTGCCGCCTCGTCCCTGATCACCTCGGCCAGCCCTGGCGCCAGCCGGTCCATCCTGCTGAACCGGTTGACCACCACGACCAGCGAGGTCATCGGGTCCAGCTCCGGGTCGTAGTGCCGGGCCCGCTCGTAGTCGTGCTGGGTGCGCATCTTGCGCTGCCGCAACAACTCCGCCCGCCGCACGCTCTCCGCGCGCAACGCCGCCACCACGTGCCGGGCCGCGTCCGCGCCGGTGAGCAGGTGCGCCAGCTGCGGGGCCCGCTCGAACTCCTCGAACACCGCGCCGTGGCCCGCGTCCAGCAGGAACAGGTTCAGCGTGTCCGGCGAGTGCGCCGTCACCAGCCCCAGCAGCAGCCGGCGCACCGCGGCGTCGCGGTTGGCCTCGCCGAAGCCGGTGACCAGCCCGTGCGCCCCGATCCCGCCCAGCGACGGCGGTTTCAGGTCCACCTCGACCGGCTGACCGTCCACAGTGGACCCGATCGCGACCCGCAGCCGCTGCCCGACCGGCCGCACCGGCCAGCACGTCTCCGTCACATCTCCCCCTACACCGTCCATGTCAGCTGCACCGTCTCCTCCGCCGTCCACCGCCGCGTGATCGCCCGCCCCGGCGGCAGCACCCTGGGCCGCGCCCCGCTCACCGGGGTGACGTGCCGGTCGGCCCCGCTGAGCGAGAGCACGGTGGTGTCCTTGAGCTCCAGCCCGCGCAGCACCGGATCCGGCTTCGCCGGGTACCGGCCCGCGATGACCAGGTGGAACCCGGTCTTGGCCGCGTCGGCCACCAGCGGCGCCAGCTGGTCCCGTTGCGCGGCCGCGAGGTAGTCGTAGTCGTCGATCACCAGGTACAGGTCCGGTCCGCGCCACTGCCCCTCGTGGTTCCGGCGCGGGGCCAGCGCGGTGCCGATGTCCCGGACCGCCTCGTCGAACTGCGTGGCGGTGCGCACGTAGGAGATCAGCAGGCCCTCGCAGTCGGCGTTGAACCAGGTCCGCCCATAGTCCACGCCGACCACCCTGGCCTCCTCCGGCGTGCGGAGTGCGACCAGCCCGCGGATGAAGGACCTGATCAGCGTGCTCTTGCCGCTTTCCGGGTCGCCGAAGCACAGCAGGTGCCGGTGCTGGAAGGTGAACGGCAGGCCGGAGCCCTCGGTCACACCGAGCTTGAAGTCCCGGTCGCCGCCGCCGATGTCGGCGAAGTTCAGCTTGTACGGCAAGGCTTTCAGCCGCTGCACCGGGTGTGGCCAGGCCGCCGCGAGGTCCGGGGCCAGGTCCCGCGCCTGGTGCCGGGGACCGGCCAGCATGAACAGCGTCCCGTCACCGGTCCGGCCGTGCGTCGACCCCAGCTCCGGCGGCCTGCCCGGCAGCGGGGAGCTGTCCGGATCGGCCAGCGGCAGTTCCAGCCGGTGCCGGAAAGCGCCGTGCAGCGCGGGTTCCAGGTCCGCCCACCGGTCCAGGCCGAGCAGCACGTGCACGCCGACGGCCTGGCCGCGTAGCACCAGTTGCCGCAGCACCGCGGCCAGCCCGGGGTGCAGCTCGGCGTCGGGCCAGCCGTGCACCAGCACGAAGATCGCGGCAGGCTCCCCGGCCTCGGCGCGGTCGGTGAGGTCCGGCAGCCGGTGGTAGAGCTGCTCGCGGTGCTTGACCAGCCCGGCCAGCTCGTCCCTGGTCTTGTCCCGCAGGCTGTCGTCCGCGCCGCTGACCGCCACCCGCACGTGTGGCAGGCCGCCTGCCAGCTCGGGCAGCGAGCTGCCGTTGAGGTCGAGCAGGTAGAGCCGCGCCTGCGCCGGCGTCCGGTGCAGCGCGATGGACAGCGCGAAGCCGCTCAGCGCCCAGGCCAGCCCGGTGCCGACCAGCAGCACCTGGCCTTGTTCCACCATGACCCGGAACGGCTCGCCCCGGTCCGCGCCCAGCAGTTCGCCGACCGGCAGCGCGATCGTCTCGCGCACCGCCCGCAGCCCGTGCTCCTCGGTCTGCCGGAGCTCGACCAGGTTGGTGAAGTCGATCGTCTCGCGCGGCAGGAACGAACCCTCGGTCACCTTGGGCATGGTGGCCACCAGCGCCTGCACGTCCGGCGCGGCCGGCGGGGTGAACCCGACCGGCTCCCGGCCGGGCACGCGCAGCTCGGCGGCACGGTCGGAAACGGCCAGCTCGAAGCCGAAGTAGCCGTCCAGCGCCGCGGGCACATCGGCCAGCCGGTCCTCCACCAGCAGCAGGTGCACGCCGTGGTCCCGCCAGGCCGCGCAGTGCCCGCGCAGCAGCTCGGTCAGCTCCGGCGACTCCCGGTGCAGCAGGCTGAGCCGGTGCAGCACCAGCACCAGCGGCACGATCGGCGGCAGCTCCGGCTGGTAGTGCCGGGCCCGGTCGTAGTCGTGCAGGGTGCGCATGCCGTGCGTGCGCAACAGCCGCCTGCGCTGCGCCGAGGTCGCGGCCAGCGCCTCGATGAGCAGCGCGGGGCTCCGCGGCTCGCGCACCGCGTGCTGGGCCCGCTGGTAGTCCCGGAACAGCTCCGCCTGCTCGCCGTCGACCAGGCAGAGCTGCACGGTTTCCGGCGCGTGCGTGTCCAGCAGCCCGCACAGCAACGCGTGCAGCAGCTCGGTCCTGGCCCCGGCCGCGATGCCGGTCAGCAGGCCGTGCGCGCCGAGCCCGCCCAGCGGCGGCGGTTTCAGGTCCACCTCGACCGGCTGACCGTCCACAGTGGACCCCACCGTCACCCGCAACCGCTGTGCCGCCGGTCGCGCCTGCCACTCCCTCAACCCGCGCCCCCCGTGCTCGCCGATCTTCGCCGCCCCCATCTTCGCGCACCGCCCTGTCCGAAGGACTGCCCCCGCTTGGCGGAGCCCGCATCGGTCGGTCTGCCGATGGTGGAGAACCGGCCACAGCGTCAGACTGTCAGCAGCATCCCCCGTATCCGCCATTCGGGGCTGGTCGCAGGTTCGACCTTGTGAAATGGCGGAGGCCCCTTGTTGTCGCAGCTCAACACCCGCATCGACGTCGACTGGGTCCGCGCGACCCTGGACCGGGGCTGGGGCGCGGAGTGGTCCCGCCGCCCGCTCCACCCGCGTACCGACTGGCTGGGCCGCCCGACCGGCGACTCCTGGCTGGTGCACGCCAGCGGCCAGCCGCACGTGCTCACCATCCGGCTCGACCCGGCGCCCGCCGCCCTGTTCCCGGTGCGGCAGAAGGTGCTGGCGCACTGCAGGCGGCAGGGCGTGCCCGCGCCCAACCCGGTGCCGACCACTGACGGTGGCACCGTGACCTGGCGCGGAGACCTGGCCTGCGAGCTGACCCCGGCGGTCAAGGGCGCGGTGCCGCACCACGCAGGCCCGAACCAGATCGCCGCCGTGGTGCGGGCTGGCCTGCTGCTGCGCGCCAGCCTGGACCAGGTGCCCGAACCGGTGGTCAGCGCGCTGGCCGCGGTCGCCGTCCCGCCGCCGCCCTGCTGGCGCGCCGCGGTCGAGGCGGCCAGGACAGAGCTGCTGCCGCTGGCCGAACGCCGCACCGACGACTGGGGCCGGGCCTGCGCGGCGATGCTGCGCGGCGTGCTGGCCGCCGAGCCGCTGATGGACGCGCTGCGCCCGCGCCCGGCGCGGGCGGTGGTGCACGGCAGCCTGTGCGGCAAGCAGTTCGTGCTCTCCGGCGGCCGGGACCCGCAGGTGCTCGGCCTGCTGGACTTCGGCGCGCTGCACGTGGGCGACCCGCTGCTGGACCTGGCCGCGCTGGCCGACACCGCGGCCAGGGTCCGGGTCGGCGAGACCGCCCAGCGCCGCGCCCTGGCCTCGTTCCAGGACCTGGCGGCCCGCGGCTACCTGCTCGCCGACGGCCAGGAACAGCTGCTGATGCCGTTGCTGCTGACCAGAACCGTGCCACCGCTGGTCGACCTGGTCCGCGCGGTCCTGCTGGCGGGCCGCCGTGGACCAGACCTGATCGAGCGGTTCGACCGCTACGACCCGATGCACAAGGCGCACGTGCACCGGCTGCTCACCGGACCGGCCTGGTGAATCCTCAGACCTTGGTCAGCACGACGACCGGGATCTGCCGGGTGGTCCTGGTCTGGTACTGGTCGTAGTCCGGCCACGTCGCGGTCATCACCGGCCAGAGCCTGGCCCGCTCGGCCTCGTCAGCGGTGCGCGCCCGCGCGGTGAACCGGTCCCCGGCCACCTGCACCTGGACCTCCGGCCGCTCCCGCAGGTTCAGGTACCAGGCCGGGTGCGTGGGCGCGCCGCCCTGGGAGGCCACCACCACGTAGTCCTCGCCGACCCGCTGGTAGATCAGCGCGGTCCGCCTCGGTTCCCCGCTGCGGCGACCGGTGGTGGTCAGCAGCAGCGTGGTGGTGCCGTTCCACTCGTGGCCCTCGGCGCCGTCGGTGGCGACGTAGCGGTCGATGTGCTCCCTGACCCAGTCCCTCGGGCTGTCGATCGGCGTAGCGCTCACCCTCGGCTCCTCACTCCGGTTCCTCCAGCGTCAACGCCGGTGCGCGCGCGGAAAGTCCGCGCAGCAGGAACTCCACCACCGACTCCAGGTAGCGATCTTCCTGCGGCGCCCGCCTGGCCACCACGCGCCAGTACACCGGGGCCGCCAGCAGGTCCAGCGCCAGCTCCAGCTCGGTGTCCGGCGGCAGCTCACCGCGCTCGATCGCCCGGCGCAGCACGATCGCGCCCCTGGCCCGCCGGGGCTCGCCGATCAGCTCGGCCATCGCCGCGGCCAGCCCGGGGCTGCGGCCGGACTCCGCGATCAGGTCCGGCAGGATCCGGGCCACCCTCGGGTGGGTCAGCCAGTCCTGGACCGCGGTCAGCACGACCAGCAGGTCGCCGCGCAGCGAACCGGTGTCCGGGGCCGGGGCCATCGGCACGCTGAGCTCGGCCATCGCGGCCAGCACCATGTCCTGCTTGGCCGGCCAGCGCCGGTACAGCGCGCTCTTGCCCACTCCGGCCCGCTTGGCCACCGCCTCCATGGACAGCCTGCCGTAGCCGGACTCGGCCAGTTCGTCCAGCACCGCCTCGGTGATCGCGGCGGTGACCTGCGGCTGGAGCACCGCGGCTCCGGTGGGAGTGCGTCGGGCAGACATGGACGGAACGGTACCGTCCCATCCTGTGTTAACGTCGGGACGGTACCGTTCCGTCCAAACGAAGGAGCAGGCATGCGAACACCCCGACAGGTATTCGAGCACGCGCTGGAGCTGTTGCTGGCCAAGGACATGGACGGCTTCGCCGGCCTGTGGGCCGAGCAGGGCGTGCTGGAGTTCCCCTTTGCCGCGCCCGGTGCGCCGACCCGGCTGGCCGGGCGGGCCGCGGTGCACGAGTACGTCCGGGACTACCCGTTGATCCTGGACATCCGGTCGTTCCCGGAGGTCCGGGTGCACGAGACCGCCGACCCCGAGGTGCTGGTGGCCGAGTTCGAGGCGGAGGGCGTGGTGGTGCGCTCCGGCCTGCCCTACCGGCTGCGCTACATCGCCGTGCTCACCATCACCGACGGCGAGATCCACACCTACCGCGACTACTGGAGCCCGGCCGCGGTGGCCGAGCTGCTCGACGGCGCGGTGAGCCTGCCGGTGGTCCCGCGTGGCTGAGCCGATTCTGGTCACCGGAGCCACCGGGACCACCGGCAGCAGGCTCCTCCGGCGGCTGACCGCGGCCGGTCACCCGGTGCGCGCGGCCAGCCGGAAACCCAGCGCTGCCAACCAAGTCCGCTTCGACTGGGGCGACCCGGGCACGTACGCGGCCGCCGTCGCGGGGGTGCGCCGGATGTACCTGGTCGCGCCGGTCGGGGAGGCTGACCCGCTGCCCCAGGTCGAGGCGTTCCTGGCCACCGCGCTGGCCGCCGGGCTGCGCAGGGTGGTGCTGCTCAGCTCCTCCGCGGTGCCCGAGGGCGCGCCCGTGCTGGGGGAGCTGCACGCGCTGGTCCGCCGCGAGTGTCCAGAGTGGACAGTGCTGCGGCCGTCCTGGTTCATGCAGAACTTCCTCGGTGATCACCCACTTGCCGTGGCACTGCGTGAAACGGGTGAACTGGTCACGGCCACCGGCAGCGGCCGGGTCGGCTTCGTGGACGCCGGTGACATCGCCGCGGTGGCCGAGCGCGCGCTGCTCGCCGACCCCCCGTTGAACGAGGAACTGGTGATCACCGGGCCTGCCGCGCTGAGCTACGCCGACGCGGCCGCGATCCTGACCGGGCTGGGAGTGCCGGCCAGGCATCGCCCGGTCTCGGTGACCGAGCTCACCCAGCGTCACATCGCCGCTGGTTACCCGCCGGATTTCGCCGCCCTGCTGGCCGGGCTGGACGAGGGCATCCGGCAGGGCGGGGAAGACCGGGTCACCGACACCGTGCTACGGCTGACCGGGCGGCCGCCCTGCTCCCTTCGCGCGGTCCTGCTGGGCGCTATGGCGGGACCGATACCGACAATCGGGTGACGCGGTGTGGCAAGTTGCTTGCTTAGGGTAATAGTTGCCGGGTGACCAGCCAGCCGATCAGGCACAGACCGTAGCTAGCCGACTTCGTGCTGGCGTCGGTAGGCTTCCCTGTCGCCGTGCCTTGCACTTCCCGGCGTGCTCGTGGATCCCCGACCCTCCTCGTGCTCCCCAGGCAGACATGACAGTGCCACTTCCGGAAGACCTCCCGGCGCCGCGGCGCCCGGTCTCGGCCCACCAGGGCGGCTCCACGGCCGACAACCCTCGTGAGCGGGAGAAGCTCGCCCGGAAGTGGGCCTACCTGGTCAGCACCACCGCCTACATCCCGCTCTCGCACCCCGAGGTGGAGCAGCGGCTGCTGGCGCTGGTGGACATCCTGGTGAACGCGGTGCGCGCCGAACCGTTCGTCTCCTCGGTGGCCGGGCAGGTGGGCGCGGAGCTGGTGCGGCTCAACTGCGTCGGCCCGGAGAGCCTGGAGCGCAGCGTGGACGTGCTGGGCAGGGCGTTGCTCAGCCTGCCCAGCCTGCGCCTGGTGAACAAGCTGACCGACCGCGTGGTGATGGTGCTGGCCGCGCTCACCTCCGGCTACCTGGAAGCCTTCCGCGCGTTCATCTTCCAGCAGCAGGAAGCGCTGAACCGGGCGCTGTTCAAGGCGGCCAACGACGCCGAGCGGCAGCGCAAGGACAGCGACGCCCGGCTGGAGGAGGTCTTCCGCTGCTCGGCCAGCGGCATCGCCATCACCGACCTGGACGGTACCTTCCTCAAGACCAACGCCGCCGTGCACGAGCTGCTCGGCTACACCGCGGACGAGCTCACCGAGCTGACCCTGTTCGACCTGGTGGCCGAGGACGAGCGCAGGTCGCTGCGCAAGGCCTGCGAGGACCTGCGCGAGGGCCGGGTCGACCGGTTGCGGCAGCAGCGGAAACGCATGCTGCACAAGGAAGACGAGCCGCTGTGGGCGCTGCTGAGCGTCTCCCTGCAACCGGGCAGCGACGGCGACCCCGGCAGGCTGGTCACGGTGATCGCGGACGACACCCAGGTCACCGCGCTGCAGGCCACGCTGAACCGGCAGTCGCTGCACGACATGGTGACCAGGCTGCCCAACCGGCAGTACTTCAGCACCGCCACCGAGACCATGCTCCGCCGCGCCGACCCCGAACACGGCGTCACCCTGTACCACCTCGACCTGGACGCCTTCGCCGCGGTGAACAACGGTTACGGCTGCGAGGTCGGCGACCGGCTGCTGCGCGTCGTCGCGGACCGGCTGTTCGCCATCTTCGAGGGCGAGGAGACCATCATCGCCCGGCTCGGCTGCGACGAGTTCGCGGTGCTGGTGCGCAACTCGCCGACCACCCCGCCGGTGCTGACCATGGTGCAGCGCATCGACCACGACCTGTCCGAGGCGGTCTACCTCAACGAGAGCACCGGCATCGCGGTCTCGGCCACCATCGGCGTGGTGGACCGCCCGCGGCTGACCATCGGCGCCACCGAGCTGATGCGCGCCGCCGACCTGACCCTGCGCCGCATCAAGCGCACCGGCCGCCGCCAGTGGGGCCTGTTCGACCAGCGCCAGGACACCGAGGACAGCGACGCCTTCCGCATCGCCGCGGCCATGGCAGGCGCCTGGGAGAACGGCGAGGTCCAGCTCCGGCACCGCCCGGTGGTCCGCCTGGCCGACCACGAGCTGCTCGGCATGGAAGGCCTGTTGTTCTGGCCAAGCCAGGAGTTCGGCCCCCAGGACCACGACCGCTGCCGCGACCTGGCCGAGTCAACCGGCCTGATCATCCCGCTGGGCGCCTGGCTGATGCTGGCCGCCGCCGAACGCAACCGCCGCCGAGTCCAGCGCTCCGGCCAGGAACAACCGCTCCTGCTCAGCCTCACCCCAACTCAAGCGGTCGAGCCAGACCTCACCTGCGTGGTCCACCGGGTAGTCGCCGACACCGGCCTCCCGCCAGAACAGCTACGCCTGGGCTTCCCGGTGCACACCCTGACCCAGCGTATGGCCCTCGACAACCTCACCGACCTGGCCGACTCCGGCGTCCACATCACCCTGGACGACTTCGGCTCCACCACCGCCGAAATCGAACACCTGGAAGACCTCCCGGTCAGCGCGGTCCGCGTAGCCAAACCCCTGGTCGCCCGCCAAGCAGCCCAGCCCACGTCCCTGACCAGCAAAACCCTCCGCGAACTGGTCGCCACAGCGCAACTGGCCGGCGCCACGGTCCTGGTCGACGGCGTGCACACCCAGGAGCAAGCGGACTGGTGGCGCGCGGTCGGCGCCGAATCCGCCACCGGCGACCTGTTCACCGCGGACCCGGGCACCGACCCCACCGACTGACCAGCCCCGCCCCGCGCAGTGGCCCACCCACCTCGCCGCCCGCCGCCCCCACCCCCGCTCCTTCTCCGCCGTTCGGCCCTGCCCACCCCGCCCGAAAACGTTTACGGTCAACCGGGCCGCCACCGCCACCCCTTCGTTCAACGCGGAAGAAGGAGTCATGGAAGGCAGGATCACCCGCCGGACGCTCATCACCGGCCTCACCGCCGCCGCGGCCCTAGCACCCAGCACCGCCCTCGCACCCAGCACCGCCCAAGCCACCCCGGCCTCCCCGCCCCACCCCGCAACCCCCGCCCCGCCAGTCGGCCCCGCCGCCCCGCCCCCCGGCACCGGCGCCCCCGTGCCCGCCGCCCCCCATCTCGCCCGCCCCGCCGTCCCCACCCTCCCGTGGCCCGAGGCCAACAAGATCGTCGCCGACACCACCCTCCCCACCTTCCCCGACCGCCTCTTCAAAGCCGCCGACTACGGTGCCAAGCCCGACGGCAAGACCGACAACACCGCCGCCTTCGCCAAGGCCATCGACGCCTGCGCCAAGGCGGGTGGCGGGCACGTCACGGTCGCCAAGGGCACCTACCTCACCGGCGCGATCCGCTTGCGCAGCAACGTGCACCTGCACCTGGAGACCGGCGTGGTGCTCAAGTTCAGCGGCGACGGCACGAAGTTCCCCGCCGTGCTCACCCGGTACGAGGGCATCGAGTGCATGAACCGCTCGCCGATGATCTACGCCTACGGCGAGAAGAACATCGCGCTCACCGGCAAGGCCGTCCTGGACTCGGGCGGCACCTCGCCGTGGAACAAGGGCAACGACCGCGCCTACCTGGAATCGTTGGTGGCCAAGGGAATCCCGCCGGAGAAGCGGATCGTTCCCGGCTCGGGGCACACCATGCGCTCCACCTTCATCGAGCCGTACCAGTGCGAGAACGTGCTGATCCAGGGCATCACGCTGAAGAACCCCAAGTTCTGGCAGATCCACCCGACCCTGTGCCGCAACGTCACCATCGACGGCGTCAGCACCGACCCGAGCACGGCGGCCAGCAACACCGACGGCGTGGACCCGGAGTCCTGCGACCACGTGGTGATCGTCAACTGCGACCTGGGCGCGCACGACGACAACATCGCGATCAAGTCCGGCCGGGACGCCGACGGCCGCCGGATCAACGTGCCCTGCCAGAACATCGTGGTCGCGAACTGCCGGATGAACGGCAACTGGGGCGCGATCACCTGCGGCAGCGAGCAGACCGGCGGCATCCGCAACGTCTACGCCTACCGGCTGAACGTGGTGGGGGAGACCAAGTTCGCGCTCTACGTCAAGTCCAACACCCAGCGCGGCGGCTTCTCCACCAACATCAACCTGGACTCGTCACCGGCACCTACGTCCGCTCGGTGGTCTTCGTCAACTCCACCTACAACAACCAGACCGGCAGCACGCCACCGGTCTTCGGCCCGTTCCGCCTGACCAACTGCGGCAGCACCAAGGCCGCCTCGGTGCTCAACGTCAGCGGCCTGCCCGAGTCCCACGTCAGGGGCCTTGAGCTGACCGACTGCGAGTTCAACGGCGTGGCCAACACCGCGAACACCATCAAGTTCGTGGACAACCTCAAGATCACCGGCACCACGGTGAACGGCAAACCCATGCGACCCTGACCCGCCCCTGCGAGGTGGATGTCGGATTCTCGCTAGCGCGGGCGCGGGCGAGCGGTGATGCTGGTCGGTGTGCACGAGGACTTCGAGCGGTGCCTGCGGGCGGTCCAGGCCAAGGACGAGCGGTTCGACGGCTGGTTCTTCACCGCGGTGCGCACCACCGGCATCTACTGCCGGCCCAGTTGCCCGGTGCGGCCGCCCAAGCCGCGCAACATGACCTTCTACCCCAGCGCGGCCGCAGCCCAGCAGGCCGGCTACCGCGCCTGCAAGCGCTGCCGCCCGGACGCCAGCCCCGGCTCGCCGGAGTGGAACCACCGCGCCGACGCGGTCGCCAGGGCGATGCGCTTGATCGCCGAGGGCGTGGTGGACCGCGAGGGCGTGCCGGGACTGGCCGCCCACCTCGGCTACAGCACCCGCCAGGTGGAGCGCCAGCTCAACGCCGAGCTCGGCGCCGGACCGCTGGCGCTGGCCAGGGCGCAGCGCGCACAGACCGCCCGGCTGCTCATCGAGACCAGCGCGCTGAGCATGACCGACATCGCGCTGGCCGCCGGGTTCGGCAGCGTGCGCACCTTCAACGACACCGTCCGCGAGGTGTTCGCGCTGTCCCCCAGCGAGCTCCGCGCCCGCGCAGGCCGCGGCATCCCGGCGGCCACCACCGGCGCGGTGCTGCTGCGGCTGCCCTTCCGCAAACCGCTCTGCCCGGACAACCTGTTCGGCCACCTCGCCGCCACCGCGGTGCCCGGTGTGGAGGAGTGGCGGGACGGCGCCTACCGCCGCACCCTGCGCCTGCCGCACGGCCACGGCATCGTCGAGCTCTGGCCACAGCCCGACCACATCGGCTGCCGGCTGTCCCTCACCGACGTGCGCGACCTGCCGGTGGCCATCAGCCGCTGCCGGGTGCTGCTCGACCTGGACGCCGACCCGGCCGCCGTCGACGAGCAGCTGAGCACCGACCCGGTGCTGAAACCGTTGCTGGAGAAGAACCCTGGCCGCCGGGTGCCGCACACCGTGGACCCGGCCGAGTTCGCGGTGCGCGCGGTGCTCGGTCAGCAGGTCTCCACCGCGGCCGCCCGCACGCACGCCGGCCGCCTGGTCGCCGCGCACGGCCAGCCGATCGAGGACCCGGACGGCGGCCTCACCCACCTGTTCCCGGCCCCGCGAGCGCTGGCCGAGCTGGACCCCGCCGCACTGGCCATGCCCGAGTCCCGCCGCCGCACCCTGCTCGCCCTGATCGACGCGCTGGCCAACGAGGACCTGGACCTCGGCCCCGGCAGCGACTGGACCGCGGCCCGCGCCCAGCTCGCCGCCCTGCCCGGGTTCGGCCCGTGGACGGTGGAGACCATCGCCATGCGCGCCCTCGGCGACCCGGACGCGTTCATCCCCACCGACCTCGGCGTCCGCCTGGCCGCGCAAACCCTTGGCCTGCCGAGCACACCGGCCGCGCTGACCCGGCACGCCGCGCTGTGGCGCCCCTGGCGCGCCTACGCGGTCCAGCACCTCTGGGCCACCGGCGACCATCCGATCAACCTGCTGCCCGCGTGAGGAAACCCATGCGCACCAACACTATTCTCGACAGCCCGTACGGCCCGCTGACCCTGGTCGCCCAGGACGGCGCGCTGGCCGGGATCTACATGGAACAGCAGCGCCACCTCCCGCCGAGGGAGAGCTTCGGCGAGCCGGACCCCTCGGCGTTCGGCCAGGCGATCGAGCAGCTCAACGCCTACTTCGCCGGTGAGCTCCGCCGCTTCGAGCTGCCGATGACCTTGCTGGGCACCGAGTTCCAGCGTTCGGTGTGGCAGCTGCTGCTGGAGATCCCCTACGGCGAGACCGCCACCTACGGCGAGCTCGCGCAGCGGCTGGGCAACCCCGCCGCGGCCCGCGCGGTCGGCCTGGCCAACGGCAAGAACCCGATCAGCATCATCGTGCCCTGCCACCGGGTGATCGGGTCCACCGGCAACCTCACCGGATATGGGGGAGGACTGGCGAAGAAGCGGCAGCTGCTGGACTTCGAGCGAGGTCGAGATCAGCTGTCAGTGTGGTGAGCTGGCCGTGCAGCCGCCTGCTGTCGGCCGGGCTGACCGTGGTCCACGCGGTGCCGTCGCTGGCCCGGTGCTCCTCCACCAGGTAGCGCCCGTAGGCGGTGTCGTGGAAGGCCACCACCCGCTTGGCCCGGCGCCGCCGACCGGTGGCATCCAGCGCGGCCGCGCCGAACTGCCCGTAGTCCACCGGCTCCCGGAACATCAGCGCCAGCGCCGCGGCCTGCGCGCCAGGCACCCCGTGCTCGCCGAGCGCCGCCTCGAACGCCTCCAGGTTCCCGGTGGCCGCGGCCGCGCTGAGAGTCGCTGAGCGCACCGACACGCTCCCACCCGGCCCCGGCGGCCGCTCGGGCAGCGGGGAGAGGATCGCGTGGGTGAGCCCGGTCGGCTCCAGCACGGTGACCTGCCAGCGGTCCCGCGCCAGCACCACCAGCGCGGCCTGTTCACCCGCGGCGGCGGCCAGCGCGCGCACCGGCTGCTCCAGGAACAGCCGCGCGTCCAGCTCCCGCTCCGGCCGGGCCAGCATGCGCAGCAGCGCCACCAGCTCCGGGTGCACCCCGCCGCGCAGCACCAGCCCGGCCGCGGACAGCTCGGCCTCCACGGCGAGCGCCTGTTCGGCCCGTTCGGCCTCGGTGTGCGCATGCGCCGGGACCCGCACCACCAGTGGCTGCGGGCCTAGTTCCAGCCGCTGCCACAACAGGTCCACCGCGACGGCGGAGAGCGCGAACGCGGTCACGGCACCGGGGACTGGCCGATGACCGCGGGCGTCTCCTCCTCGGTCTCCAGCGGGGGCCGCGGCGCCGGGTGGTAGCCCAGCACCCCGTTGCGCAGCCCGAGCCCGCCCTGCTCCTGATCCGTCTCCGACCGCTTCCGGTCCACAGTGGACTTCTCGGTCCTCGGCTCCGGCACCGGTACCGGTACCGACCGCATCGTCATGCTCGGTCGAGGCGGATTGTGCTGCTGAATCCGGTGATCGTCGGCCGGGTTGCCGTCCCGGGCCACCGACCACACCTGAGTTCGATCCACAGTGGACGATCGAGGCACCGGATGTTCCTGGCGCACCAGCGGCACTGGCGCGGGATCCGGCAGCACCGGGTGCGCCACGGGCGCGTGCGGCACCTGCGCGGCCGGCTGGGCGGCCCGACTCACCGTGACTGAAGCGTTGAGCCCCAACGGGTTCTGCAGCGAAAGCCCGGACAGCAGCGAACCGGGCGCGACGATCTCGATGTCCAGCCGGGGTGGGTTCACCAGCGGCGGCAACGCGGCCAGCGCGGTGTCCACCCGCTCCTCGTAGACCTCCATCGCCCGCGCCGCCTCCGCGTGCGCCGCGTCGACCTGCACCTCCACCGGCTCGTAGTCGATCCGGTTGTCCACCAGCGCGGGCAGCCAGGCGACCGCGGTCACCGGCTTGGTCGGGAAGAACCGCGGCGGCGGCACCTGGTTGCGCGCGTCGGCGTAGGCGTCGGCGCACTCCTGGGTGGCGCAGGCCTCGGTGTCCATCGCGACCTTGGTCTCCGCGGCCCAGGTGGCCAGCGGGGCCAGCGCCTCGGCGGTGCCGGCGGCGGCCGCGCCCTGCCAGCCGGTGCGCAGCTTGGCCAGCCGGTTGTGCAGGTCCTCATCGACCCGGTGCAGCGCCTCGGCGAGCTGCCGGTAGGTGGTCACCGCGGGCTCGGTCACGCCGACGCCGGGTCCACAGTGGAGGTCGAGGTAGATCTTGAGGTGCGGGACGGCCAGCCAGCAGCGTCCATGGGCGCCTCGCATGCCGGTCCTTCCCTTCTCAGACACGAAGTCCAGTGCTCGCACTCTGCTCGGCGGCGCGGTACTCGGCCGCGGCCGCGTCCAGCTGCTCCACCGCGTGGAACAGCTCGGCCAGGTACACCGTCAGCACGGCCAGCGCGGAGTCCTCGGACTGCACCCCGCGCCGGGTCTGCTCCCCGGCCGCCTCCCTGCTCACCTCGTCCGAGGCCGCGGGCCAGCTGATCAGGTTGTGCTGGGCCTGCCGCAACAGCGGGGCCAGTTCGTTGATCGCCTCGACGAAGGCGGCCCTGGTGGCCTCGATCTCCTCGGCGTCCACGAGCAGCCTGCCAGGCGTGTGCTGAACCGGGGCGGCGGTAGTGAACACGCGCCGACGCTAGATCACTCGGCGGTCCGCCGAAACTGGCAAATCCGTTGTCCAACTGGGATTGTCGTGCGCGGATCATCGTGTCCGCAGGTGAACAAGGCTGTGTGCCGATCATCGGTCACTGTTCGGCCGGCGGAAATCACCTGTTCGGCCGCATGTGGCGCAAATCCACTGAATACCCGGCGAAAGTCGGTGGTCAACAACTTCCGGCCAGCACACCGCCCACCATTCTGTCCACAGTGGACTGTACATCGGCGGGCTGGTCCAGGTAACCGCCGGACATGATGCCGTCCCGCAGCAGCACCAGCGCGGTGGCCGCGTGGCCGGGGTCAGGGTGGCCCGCCTCGGTCAGCCTGTCGAGTAGCCCGTCGTGGAACCAGCCGCGGTGCTCCCGCACGACCGCCCGCACCGCGGACCGCGGGTCCGGGTACTCCGCGGCCGCGTTGAGGAAGGCGCAGCCCCGGAAGCCGGGGCCGCAGCTGGCCTTGGCGAACGCGCCGAGCATGGTGTGCACCGCCTCGACCGGCCCCTGACCGGCCATGGCCGCCTCGACGCCGCCGCGGATCTGCTCGTCCTGCGCGCGCAGGTAGGCCACCACCAGGTCTTCCTTGGTCGGGAAGTGCCGGTAGAAGGTGGCCCTGGTCACCGAGGCCTCCTTGACCAGCCGGTCCACCCCGATGGCCTGGATGCCCTCGGCGTAGAACAGCTCGGAGGCGGTGGCCAGCAGCCGCTCGCGTGGCGCGGAGACCTTGGCTTCGGTGCTCATACCACCATCATAGGAGAACGTTCGTTCTATCTAAAGGGGCTGATGAGCGGACTAGCATTCGGGGCATGCCACGGCCGCGGAGCTTCGACGAAGACGAGGTGCTGGCCGCCGTCTGCGCCCAGTTCGAGCGCTCCGGCTACGCGGCCACCTCGCTGGACGACCTGATGCACGCCACCGGCCTCGGCAAGGGCAGCCTGTACGGCGCCTTCGGCGACAAGCGGCGGCTCTTCCTGCGCGCGCTGGACATCAACCGCGAGCGTCAGGTCCGGGCGATCTGCGAGGGCCTGCGCGGCGACGGGCCCGCCCTGCGGAACCTGCGTGACCAGCTCGTCCGGCTGGTCGCCAAGCCGGGGGACAAGGACCGGTTCGGCTGCATGCTGGTCAACGGCGCGGCCGAGCTGGGCGAGGAGGACCCAGAGGTGCGGGAGCGCACCCGGGCCACCTTCCTAGCGCTCGAAGGCCTGGTCGCCGGTGCCCTGGCCGCTGCGGTGGCCGAGGGCGACCTGGCTCCCGACCTGGACACCACCACGGCGGCCCGGCTGCTGCTGGCCACCGTGCAGGGCGTGGAACTGTTGCGCCGCAGCGGCTTGAGCGATGAGACCATCGGCGAGGTGGTGGCCGCCGCGGTCATGAACCTGCCGAAACCGGCAACCCCCGCTCCAGTAGCCGGATGACCGACTCGGCCGCCTGGTGCTTGCCCATCAGGCCCTCGCCGGTGGCCTCGATCCCGGCGTAGACGTTCCACCACAGCACCTTGTAGATCCACGCCGGGTTCACCGCCGGGTCGAGGTAGCCCTCGGCCTGCGCGCGGGCGATCAGCCGCTCCACCGGCTTGTCGGCCTCCACGAAGGCCTCGACCAGCCAGTCGTCGGCATTGCGCTGCTGTCCCTCGCTGCACACCTGGATCATCGCCGGGGTCAGCTCGAAGTAGGCGTGCACCGCCCGGCGCAGCGCCTCCGCCGGGGTGCCCTCGGCCAGCTTCGCCTCGGCCAGCGCGGACCGCAGCCGCTCCACGGTCATCCGGAAGATCGCGGTCATCAGCTCGGAGCGTTCCGGGAAGTAGCGGTGCAGCGTGCTGCGCCCGACCTCGGCGGCATCGGCGATCTCCGCCATCGAGGCGGAGGACCGCTGGGCGAGCACCACCACGGCGGCGTCCAGGATGGCCCTGCGGGTCCGGCTGCGGCTGGCTGACTCCCGAGTGGCGCTGGTCATATCGACACTCTAGTACTCAGTAATCCCAGTTAGGAACTTTAGGTCACAAATTTTGGGACAACCGTGTCCCACGGTGGTACGTTCTTGCTCGACCCAACCGAACTCCTTGGGGGCAAGGACATGCCGGAAGCCGAATCGCCACGCTGGCAGAACACCAAGGTGCTGTGGTCCTTCGTGCGACCACACCGCCGGACGCTGCTGCTCGGCTTAGTGCTGGGCCTTGGCACCACCGGGGCCACCCTGGCCACACCGCTGGTCACCAAGTCGGTGCTGGACGGCCTGGCCACGGCCGCGCCGATCCTGCCCATGGTGGCGCTGCTGGTCGGCCTGCTGCTGCTCGGCGCCCTGCTCGGCCTGGCCCAGTGGATCCTGCTGGGCACACTGGCCGAGCGGATCGTGCTGGACGCCCGCAGCACCATGGTGCGCAGGCTGTTCCGGGTCCGGATCGGCGAGCTGACCAACCGGTCCAGCGGTGAGCTGGTCACCAGGGTCACCTCGGACACCGTGCTGCTGCGCGAGGCCGCCACTGACAGCGTGGTCAACTTCGTCAACGGCATGGTCGCACTGGCCGGCGCGCTGATCCTGATGGGCGTGCTGGACCTGGTGCTGTTCGGGGCCACCGTGCTGGTGCTCATCGTGGTCGGCATCGTGGTGGCGGTGCTGATGTCCCCGCTGGCCGCGGCCCAGCAGAACGCCCAGGCCGCGGTCGGCAGGCTCGGCGGCGTGCTGGAAGGCGCGCTGCGCGCCATCCGCACGGTCAAGGCCAGCCGCGCCGAGGCCAGGGAGAGCGGCCGGATCCTCACCGAGGCCCAGGAGTCCGCCAAGCAGAGCGTGCGCGCGGTCCGGATCGAGGCGGTGGCCTGGACCACGGCGAGCTGGGGCATCCAGCTGGCCATCCTGCTGATCCTGGCGCTGGGCGCCTGGCGGGTCAGCTCCGGCGCGCTGCCGGTGTCCAGCCTGGTCGCCTTCCTGCTCTACGCCTTCCAGGTCATGGAGCCGGTCTCGACCCTGACCCGCACCTTCACCCAGCTCCAGTCCGGCCTGGCCGCCGCGGCCCGGATCAGGGAGATCGAGAACCTGTCCGTGGAGCAGAGCGAGCGCCTGCCCAAGGAGCCGGTGCCGGCCGCGCAGGCCCCGGTGCTCTCCTTCCGCGAGGTCACCGCCAGGTACGCGCCGGGCGCCCCGGCCGCACTGGACGGCATCAGCCTGGACATCCCGCGCACCGGGCACACCGCGATCGTCGGCCCGTCCGGCTCCGGCAAGACCACCATGTTCTCCCTGATGCTGCGCTTCCTGCAGCCCGAACGCGGCGAGCTCGCCCTGGACGGCGCCTCCTACGACGAGTGGTCGCTGGCCGAGGTGCGCCGGCGGATCGTCTACGTGGAGCAGGACACCCCGCTGGTGCCCGGCACGCTGCGGGAGAACCTGCGCTACACCCACACCGACGCCACCGACGAGGAGCTCTGGGCCGCGCTGGAGGCCGTCCGGCTGGCCGAGCGGGCACGCGACCTGCCGGACGGACTGGACACGGTGCTCTCCGGCGCCGCGGTCTCCGGCGGCGAGCGCCAGCGGATCGCACTGGCCCGCGCCCTGGTCAGCGACCCGGAGATCCTGCTGCTGGACGAGGCCACCGCCCAGCTGGACGGCCTGACCGAGGCCGCGGTGCAGGACGTGATCAACCGGATCTCCGCCCGCGGCGCGGTGGTGACCATCGCGCACCGACTGTCCACTGTGCTCGACGCCGACCAGATCCTGTTGCTGGAGAAGGGAAAGCGCCGAGCCCTGGGTAACCACGCGGAGCTGCTCGCCACCGACGAGCTGTACCGGGACCTGGTGGCCGCGCTGCGCATCGCCCCGGCCACCAGCGCGGCCTGACCCCTGGTCATCGCGGGAGCTGGGACCCGGCGACGGCGTCGGCGAAGTCGGTGGACACCGCCAGCGCACGCACCTCGTCCAGCTCCCGCGCGACCTCGGCCAGGTGCGCCTCGATATCGGCCACGGCGGAGCTGCCCAGCGGCAGCCTGGCCGGCAGTACCTCCCGGTCGGTCACCGCGATCATCACCTCGGCCGCCTTCACCGGATCGCCCTGCTGGCTGTGGTTGGTCTCGTCCGCCCAGTTCCGCATCACCCCGCCGGTGGCCGCGTAGTCCTCGATCACGGTGGCCGCGCGGACCAGCGAGGAGGAGTCGAGGAAGTCGGTGCGGAACGGCCCCGGCTGCACCGAGGTGACCTGCACGCCCAGTGACGCCAGCTCCAGCCGCAGCGACTCGGAGAAGGCCTCCACCGCGAACTTGGTGCCGCAGTAGGCGCCCCAGCCGCCCCAGCTCACCACACCGCCGACCGAGCTGATGTTGAGGATCTTGCCCGCGCGCTGCGCCCGGAACACCGGCAGCACCGCGCGGGTGACCGACAGCAGCCCGAAGACGTTGGTGTCGAACACCGCCCGCACCTCGGCGTCGCTGAGCTCCTCCACGGTGCCGAGCAGCCCGCGCCCAGCGTTGTTGACCAGCACGTCGATCCGGCCGAACCGGGCCACCCCGTCCGCGACCGCCCGTGCCGCGGCCGCCTCGTCGGTGACGTCCAACGGCACGGTCAGCAGCCGCTCGCCGTGACCGGGCAACGCGGCCTGGACCGCCTTCGGATCGCGCGCGGTGGCGATCACCGAGTCACCGCGGTCAAGCGCCTGCCGGGCGATCTCCAGGCCGAAGCCCCGCGACGCGCCGGTGATGAACCACGTGGTCATGTGCTGACTCCCAAAGTCGTTGGTCGCAGTTGTGCTGCCACCGACTCTCCCCATCCCGCAGCCGCCCTACCAGGACCTCTCCGTCCCTGGGACGCCCCGTCCCTGGGACTGGCAGTACCAGGCAAGCCCGCCCCGCCTCAGCCAGAATGGCCCCATGGACCGCAACCCACCCGCAGGCGCCGCACTCGGCGAATACCTGCGCGCCTGCCGCTCGCGGGTGGACCCGGCCGACCGCGGCCTGCCCGAGGACGGCCGCAGACGCCGCGTCCCCGGCCTGCGCCGAGAGGAGCTGGCCCAGCTGGCCGGAGTGAGCGTCGACTACCTGGTGCGCCTGGAACAGGGCCGCACCCGCAACGTCTCCCGCGCCGTCCTGGACGCCCTGGCTCGCGCGCTCAACCTGCGCGCGGACGAACACGCCTACCTGCTGCGCGTCGCCGAACCCGTCCGAGGCCAGACCTCCCGCACCCCGGCCACCTCAGTACGCCGCCAAACCCAGCAGTTGCTCGACGGCCTGCCCGGCCTACCGGCAATGGTGCTCGGCCGACGCATGGAGGTGCTGGCCTGGAACGCCCTCGGCGCGGCCCTCTACCTCGACTTCGCCACCCTCCCGCCCGCGGACCGCAACATGCTGCGGCTGACCTTCCTGGACCCGAGGGTGCGCCCGATGTTCCAGAACTGGGACCAGGTCATCCGCGACTGCGTGGCCTACCTGCGCGAAGACGCCTCCCGCTACCCGGACGACCCCAAACTGGCCGCCTTGGTCGGCGAGCTCTCGGTGAAGGACCCGGACTTCCGCCACTGGTGGGCCGCCCACCGCGTCCGCGCCCAGGAGTTCGGCCAGAAAACCCTGCTACACCCCGTCGCGGGCCCGATAACTCTGGACTACCAGACCATGGACCTACGCGACGCAGCCGACCAGAAGCTCGTGGTCTACACCGCCGAACCCAACTCCCGCTCCGCCGAAGCCCTGCGCTTCCTGGCCAACTGGGCCAGCACATCCACCAGCCCTGGGTCCACGATCACTGATCAACCCACTACTCACTCGCCTAGCGCAGATACTCCGGCGGCACCCGATCCGTCAGCCACACCCCATTGGCGCTGACGTAGAACCGGTACCCGGCAACGGACATCCGCGCCGCGTCCACCCGCAGCACCACCGGCTTACCCCGCCGCGCCCCCACCCGGACCGCGGTCTCCTCCGTGGCGGACAGGTGCACGTGATGCCGCCGCATCGGCCGCAACCCCTCCCGCCAGATGGCGTCCAGAGCGGCCCCCACCGTCCCGTGGAACAACACCTCCGGCGGCGCGGCCTCCGCCAGCTCCAGATCTACCGCGACCGAGTGCCCCTGACTCGCCCGGATCAACGTCCCGGTCTCGTCAAAGGCGAACCGCCGCTTGTCATTGCGCTCCACCACCTCGTCCAGCTCGGCCCGGCTGACCCGTAAACCGTGCTGCCCCAAGGCTTTCAGCAACTCATCAACGGAGACCCAGCCCCCGTCGCCCAACTCGAGCCCGATCTCGCCGGGCGCATGCCGCAGGTGCCGCGAAAGCCGCTTGGACACCCGAACCATCTTCTTCTCATCCATATCGGTCCCCAGTGAACCCCGCCACCGGCCCCTCGACCCACTGGTTTATCGCCCAGCACTACCAAAAACCCCACTCACATCGGGATATATAAGACACCCTCCCCCATCCACCCCAGCCCTGCGACGATCAACAACCACGTTCTCGGCCACCTGACCAGGAACCAGCCGCCACCCGCCCGACCAGCAACCCCAACCCGGCTAGGAGATCCGCCAGTGCCCATGTCCGTGCAGGACCGCACCGACTTCCTCGCCGCCCCCCACGTCGCCATCCTGGCCGTCACCCGCGAGAACCGCGGCCCCCTCGCCGTCCCGGTCTGGTACGACTACCGGGACGGCGAGGTGCTGGTCTGGACCCGCGACAGCTCCCGCAAGGCGCAACTGGTCCGCGCCGCCGGCCGGTTCAGCCTGGCCGTCCAGCACGCCGAACCCCCGTACGGCTACGTCACCGTCGAGGGCCCGGTCACCTGGCAGCCCAGCCCGCCACACGCGACCCTGCTCCGCATCGTCAGCCGCTACTTACCCCCGGAAGCAGCCGCCGCCTTTGTCGAAGCGAACCAGACCCCGGACGCGGTCCTGCTCAGCATGCGCCCGGAGTCCTGGATCAGCGGCTCCCCAGCCAGTTGAGCCCGTCAATGAGGAACTTGTTCTGGGTCTCACTGGCAAAAGTCGACGACAGCGGCCGGTTGTTCGGATAGTCCATGGCGTTGTGCCCGAAGTTGGCGTACAAAACCCGATAGTTCTTGTTGGTCCACATGATCGGGTAGTACCCCGACCGCCAGGTCTGGTTCGGATCCGTCCCCAACGGGAAACTCGACGGATCCACCGAAGCCAGAATCTGAATGTTCGGATTCTGCCGCAGATCGTTCGTCCAGCTGTACCACTCACTCACCGACGAGGTAAACGTCGAAGGCAGTCCAGCCGTAGCCGGATGCGACCGGTTCTCCACCTTGAGCTTGGCCGTAGTCGGCCCCCAGGTGTTGTTCCGGAACCGCCCCGTCCCCAACAGCGTGTTGTGGTACCAGCCCCACCCGTTGGGATTGTCGTTGTAAGCGGCGACATGGAACCCCAGCCAGCCCCCACCCCGCTCCACATACCGCTGAAACCCACTCCGCTGCGCCGCCGACCCCGGCAAAGCGTCCAGGAACATGACTACCTGGTATTGGTTAAACGCGGAGTCATTGGTCAAAATGTTCCAGTCAGTACTCGCGGTATACGAGAAATTATGCTGCGTAGCCATCCGTGAAAACCAAGGATTAGCCTCCTTGACAAACGAGATGTGCGCCGCATCCCAAGTCCCCTGGTACAACCCCAACACTTTGTACCGAGGCGCCGCGGGCGCCGCACTACCCCCTTGCCCAGGCACCAACACAAGAACCACCAACGCCACAAGCAACGCAAGCACCTGCGTCACCCGAGCACGCCTGCCGTCAGACATGCCGATCCTCTTCCTGTTCCAGGGCGGTGAGAACAGAGCCATGGCGGCGGGATCGTGGCCGGCCAACGGCAGAGGGAAGGACGCCGTCCACGTCTCTCGCAACGGTAGCCGCGGGATCGTTTCAGCTGAACAGCCGTTAGTAGGATACTTTCCGAACAGTGCTGGCGTGGTTCGCGCCGGGTGCGGCAGGCTCGGGGAACGCCGCCCTGCTCCGGCACCGATGCCATCAATCGGGTGAGAGCAAACCCTCATCCGTGTGCCAGTGGAACCGAACGGACCTGACAAGCGGTCTGCGTTAGTGTCGCCGACGGGGTGGAGCAAGCAGGGGGTAGATGTGGCTGAGTTCGCGCCGCGAGTGGGGAAGTGCGTGGAACTTGCGCTGAGCCTGATGACATTCGGCTGAGTTCATTCTGACCTGGGGACAGGCGGATACGGCGAACAGCGCTGGAACGGGACGGTCGGGCGGGACGGCTCGACCGTGACAGGGAGGGAGCAGTTCGAATGGGCAACGCGAAGAAGGTCGGGGTGTCCTCCGGAGAGGTCGCTCAGGTGGGCGCGGTGTACTCCGCGCTGGCGCCGGAGATCGCCGGACAGGCGGTGTTGTTCTCCGGCAGTGGGGTGACCCGCGAATCAGTGGGGGAGACTTTCGCCGCCCAGGGCGGCCGTTACCGGGACCTGGCGGAGAACCTGGCGCGAGCCGTGCAAGGTTTCGCCGAGCACGCGGAGGGGATCGGCGCTGCCTTGGCGCAGACTGCGCGGCATTACGCCGGCACCGAGTCCGGCAACGCACAGAACATCCGGCGGCGCTGACATGGACGACCAGCTGTACAAGGTCCTGCACGGAATCGCCCAGGCGGTGTTTCCTCTGGCCGCGGACTCACTGAGCATGTCGCAGTCCGTGCTGAAGAACGCCGACAGGTATGCCGCGCAGGAGGCGGCGGAACTGCAGGCGGTCAACCGTGGCAAGGCCGCCCTGCAACACAACGTCGGTGGGGCGAATTCTTCGGATGAGCTGTTGCTCGCGGGGGAGCCGGGGCTGAAGTTCTTCCAGACCTTCATCCCGCTCTACAACGAGTGGACCTTCGCCAACCTCGACTTCGAGCAGGACTTCAACAAGCCCTACCGCAAGCTGTTCGGGATCGACTTCGCCGCTCTGCGTGCCGATGGCCGAAACTTTCAGGGGGCGGCGGAGAAGCTGACCGGCTTGCACGGGGAACTGCACAAGCCGTTCCGGGGACTGGTCGAGCACTGGCGGGGTGATGCCGCCAAGGCCGCGGGCATGCATGTGGAGAAGTTCTTGCAGAAGGCCAAGCCACTGCCGGTCGACATCGACCGGATCGGCAGGTGGACAGCGAACAACGCCGAAATCATGGAGGGCGTCATCCGCGCCGCCGCGACCATGACTGCCGGGTTGTACAGCGCGGACTGCGGCGGGCACATGCCGTACGCCGTCGACGACATGATCAAGATTCTGCGCGGCAAGTCGAGCTATCCGGCGCTGAACGCCCTGAGCAAGGTGCTGGACATCGGCGGCGGTGGGGCCAAGAGCTTCGCTGGGCTGGGCGGACCCGCTGGGCAGGCCGGGGCCGCAGGTCTCGATCTGTCCGCGGGCGTGCTGGCCTACCTGAAGAAGTGTCTGAACGAGGAGTTCGTCAAAGCCTTCGAGGACAAGAAGAAGGTGTTCGAGGAGAAGATCATCGGGAACACCAACAAGCGCCTGGAGACCTTGTGGAGCGAGTTCGACATGCTGGCCAAGGACGTGGTGAAGGACCCGTTCGGTGACCTGACCATCATCGTGCCACAGCTCTGAGACGGAGGAGATTCCACAATGGACAGAACTCTGGCGGAGTCGCTGGCCCGGGCTCAGGCGGTGCTGGCCGAGGCTCGGGAGGAAGCGGAACAGGTCGTCGCCGAATGCCAGGCGCGGGACGCCGAGCACCGGGAACGGGCGCAAGCTGGTGCACAGGAGATGCTCGCCCGGATCGAGGCCGCACGTGAGCAGCACGAACCTCGTGCGGTTCCCGCGGTTTCGTACGAGCCGGAGGACCTTCGGCTGTACGACATAACCGAGGAGGCGCCAGCCGTGCCGCCGGTGGCAGCTGGCAGGCCAGCGCCTCGAACGGCTGCGCCACGGCGCGGCAACGAGGACGAGGAAGAGGACTTCTCCGAGATCGACTGGACGAAGGGCTGACGATGACCCTGCTGGGATCGGGTGGTCAGGCATGACACGGCAATGGGGATCGGCACTGGCGGTGCTGAGCTGTGCCGCACTCCTCGGTGCGTGCGGTGTGCACGTCACGTACCCGGCACTGACTTCGGCACCTCCCAGCACCACCCGGCCCACCGCGCCATCGGCGGCCCCGACGGTGACAAAACCCAAGCAGCTGATGGCATTGCTCGACAACCCGTGTGGATTGCTGACCACCGAGCAAAGGACCGGGCTCGGTGTTAGCACCGATGGGAAGCCGGGTGGCAACGCGGAGGCTGGGACGGCGGCTTGCACGTGGAGCAACTTCGACCAGCGCCCGGGCATGGCGGCATCGATAACCGCCAGACTGGAGACCAGGCGGTCAGGGCTGGATCAGGTCTATCGCCGGAGCGTGGAGTTCAAGGCCTTCGAGCCGATCACCGTGGACTCGTATCCGGCCGTGCGCGTGCAGAATGACGAGTTCCGCTGTCACCTGTGGATCGGCGCGGCCGAGGACCAGAGCATTGAGCTGTCCTTCAGCTCTGTGCTGGGCACGGACCCCAAACACAGTCCGCCCTGCGGGTTCGCGGAGAAGGTCGCGGCCGCGATGCTGGCGAACATCCCCGGCGCGAGGTGACGAAATCTGAGGTATCGGCACCACATGAAAAAGACCACCCGTGAGGATGGTCTTTGTGGTGCCCCGGCGGGAGCACCAAAGGATGGGAACAGAGCTGACCAGCGGTTTCAGGTTGGATGCTTGGTCGTGCAGGCCAGTTTCATGTTGTAGTAGTCAGGTGGCGTTCGCGTGCGGTGGCGCGCTGCTGTTTCGGTGGTGCCACAGCACTACGTCGCGGATGACCGCCGCCTGTTGCATTCCAAGGCGCTCAGCTTCGGCGCCGTCAACGAGATTGACCTCGAAGACGACGTCCGCGGCTTCATGTTGCTGCTGGCGGCGGGTTCGCTGCCTGGAGTCGGGAGCTGTGTTCATGCTGCGACCTGAACCTCAGCATGTCTGAGCGCTTCGCGGTCGACTTTGTCAATGCCGCCCACACGCCGTAGCTCTCGTCCTTGGTGAGTGCCGTGATGGCACAGGTGAGGCGGACTGGGCATAGGCGGCAGATCGCTTTGCAGTCCGCCGCAGCCTTGCTTCCTGGCTTGGCGTCGGTCCAGTCAACTTGTCTGTCTGCGTTTTGGCACGCTGCGTGCACGTGCCACCGCGGTGCACGCAGCGCCACGAGTGTGGTCATACGGCCGGACGAAGTGGGTTACCGAGAAGGTAGTCGGCGAGGTGGCGGGAGGCGGTGTTGAGCTGCGCTGCCACCTGATGGCGGTTCACACCACGCCGCTTGGCCGCGGTTGACCGGTCTCCGTGGTCGAGGAGCACATCGGAGACGAGGTCGGCTTCGTGGGTGTGATGACACCGGACAGCATGGCTCCTGCGAGGACGAGGTCCGGGTGTCCGTCGGCTGTGCGGGCGTCGATTGCGGTGTCGGTGAGTTCGGACCGGGACATCGCTCGCCGCCTTTCGCTGTTGCAGGCTTCGTGGCCGCGTCGGAAGGCTGCCCAGTAGAGCTGCCCGAAGATCTTCGGCGACCGTACGTCGGCGACGTCGAGTGCCTGGAGGAAGCCCTCGAGGATCTCGGAGTCCAGGTCGTTGCGGTCACCGCAGAAGCGGGAGCCCAGCTTTCCGGCGATGTGTTTGAGTCCGGGCATCATCATGGCGGCAGCGATGGTGGTCCACGGTTCGGGTGTCGCGTGTGCCTTTCGGACGAGTTCCTTCCACACGGCGTCCTTAGCTCACCCAGCTCGTCTGTCGTTTGAGGAGCAGTACGCGCACGCGGTCCAGAGGCAGCTCCTCGTCGGGCAGGCCGCATCCGAGTGCCGCGCAGTCGAGCGTCAACGGCTGCGGGCCGGCGGTCATCGCGAGGAATCGCCGTTCGATCACGTCCAGGTGCGAAGGGGAGAGCGAGGTCATCGGGGAGGTGCCTTTCCGGGCGGGGGACCATCTCACCGCCAAATCCGCCTCCTATGGCGCCTGATGGAAAGGATTCACCAAAAAGGGTGGCGTGTCGCTGATGTGGCTCGTGGAGTGCGGCTGGCGTGGGAACCGCTCCTTGCCGACGAGGCGTTGATGGCGGCGGACGGCCTGTTCGCCGAGGCGGATGCTGAGTGACGACCACGATCCCGCTCGGCATCAAGGACTGGGCACGCCTCCCAGGTCCTGCGGCCGTGCTCGACGCCGTCCATACCCAGGCTGGGCAGTGCACGGAAACGGGAACGCTCACCGGCGTCGCACTGACCGCGGAGCAACGTCGGGAAGTCGCGTTGCTGCTCGGCACACGGTGGGAACTGTCCGGTAGATCCGTCCGCTTCCAAGACCTCGCGGTGAAGCTGGCCGAACACCACCTGACCGTGCGTGGACTCGTCGAGGCACTGCACGGCGAACAGATCGAACCCGACAAGGCTCACCGCAGCCGAGCTCACGCCGAGGCAGCCGCTGAGCGTGACCGCGGGGCCACACACCTGATCGGGTCGGTGTGGCCGCACCTGCGGTGGAACGGTGGCTGGCCGACGCCGGCTTGCCGCGGCGGGCTCGAGTGAGCTCCAGACCCTGGCTGAGCAGGTGGCGACCGTGGTCACCCGACTGCGCACCAAGAGCAGTGGGACAAGGCTCGCCCAACTTGCCGCAGACACCCTGCATGATGCCCACGCGCTCGATGCCGATCGGCAACTGGGGCGTGGAGTGGCCCGTCTCCTGGCGATCGAGCACGGCCTGCCCCGAGCACAACGAGCCGGTCGAGCCTGGCGCGCGACGTGGGCCGCTGCGGGAGTCATGTGCGATGTCGTGTCCTCCTGTGTACTGGCGTTGAACCTCCCGTTGACCGGGGTCTGCTGCACGAGTAGGTGACCCACGCCAGCCGTCCGCACCCGACGCAGCAAACCAGTGGTCGGTCGTGCACGCGGGAACCGGACACGGTCGCAGGTGGGACCGGTACCGTCTGCGACCCCGACAGGCGCGGAGGTCAAATGCTGGTGCGCTTCTATGTTGTCAACTGCGTGTCAACATTGTTGTCCTGAGGAGCCATCGTCCCTCTCGGTCGAGTTGGTCCGTGCCCGTCCTGCGGAGCGTGCGACACTGCGAGCAACTTGCTGCTCGGAAGCGTCTGTCTCGCCAAGGAGACCGTTGGGCGTCTCACCTGTATGTGGTGACGATTGGCGTTGGCTATAGGCTGCATGGATGCGTCGGACGGCAACGGGAGCCATTTGTGACTGATGTAGGCCTCGACACGATTGAGCTGAACCCGTCGGTGTGGACACCGTCGAGTCTGTCTGAGCACGTCGAGATGATCTCCGGCGTCCATATTGATTCAGACCTCGCAAATGACGGCGGTCGGGGGGTGCCGTATCTGACCGGGCCTGCCGACTTTAAAGGTGATGTCGCGGTAGCTTCCCGATACACCGAATGGCCTCAGGTGATGTGTCGGGCTGGGGATATACTCGTAACAGTCAAGGGTTCCGGTGCTGGTCGTGCGGCAGTCGCCCTGGAGGACGCATGTATCAGCCGCCAGCTCGCGGCTATTTGCGTTCCTGGGGATGAACGAAATTACTGGCTCTCTGTTATTAAGGCTCACTTTGATGAGCTGCAAGCCCGTGCTGGTGCCGGTCTGATCCCGGGCCTATCTCGTGGCGACTTGTTGTCACTTCGATTCCTCGTTCCTTCGGCCGAAGATCGCCGCGCAATTTCGAAGGTTCTGGACTCTGTGGACCAGTCCATCAGGTCTGCAGAGCAGACAATTAGCAAGCTGCAACAAGTTAGGCGTGGGTTTATGGAGAACATGCTTAAAGGGCAGCTTGTGTAACGGTCGACTGGTTTGTCATTTCTTGTCGGTGCCTGCCGCGGTGAGGCTACGGAAGATCGACGGGCGGCGTTTGGCTGTAGTGGTCGATGTGCCCCCAGCATGTCGATTCTCGGAGGGGTGATGCCGTGCACACGTTCGGGCCTGATGGCTACCCGGTGGTAGGCGGCCGGGCTAGGCTGACAACCAGGCAAGACGTCGGGTTTTAGGGCCTGTTGTGCAGGCTTTCGACGTGAGACACTCGAAAAGACGGCGCCGAGGCGGGAGGTGAACCGTGCTCTTGAAGTTCCGCGTGGCCAACTTCCGCTCCATCCGGGCGGAGCATGAGCTCTCGTTCGCAGCCTCCGACATCGACGACGAGATCATCAGGCGGACCGGCGTCGTGTCCGGCGGCAAGGAGATCGGTGTCATCCCGGCCGTGGGCATCTTCGGGGCCAACGCCTCCGGGAAGTCCAACGTGCTTCAGGCGATCCGCGCGATGAAGTCCGCCGTCATGAACTCGGTGGCGGACTGGGCCCGCGTCGAGGGTGTGCCACGCGAGCCGTTCGCGCTCGACGCCGACGCGCGCGACGAAACCACCCTCTTCGAAGTCGACCTTCTACTCGGACCTAGCCGGGTGCGCTACACCTATGGGTTCGAGCTGTCCGACGAACGCGTTGAGGCCGAGTGGCTGCACGCGTACCCCGAGGGACACAAGCAGGTGTGGTTCGACCGCGAGGCCGACCGCGACGGCGGCGAGGACTTCCGCTTCCCCAACGCGAACCTGCGCGACGGCAAGAGGCTGGTCGAACTCACCAGGCCCAACGCGTTGCTTCTCACCGTGGGCGCCAGCTTCAACCACCGGCAGCTCGGTGCGATCCACCGCTGGTTCATCGACAACTTCTGGCTGGTCACCTCGGGTGAGGACGTCGCACAACGCAGCGCATACACCAGAAATCGGTTGGTCAGCGGCAGGGGCGGGGCCAAGTACCGCGAGCGGGTCGAGTCGTTGCTCAAGGTCGCTGATCTTGGCATCGCCGGTCTGCACATCGACAAGACGCTGCCCGAGGTGAACCAGGTCCGGCTCCTGCATAGGGCCGACGGTGGCAAACCGATGCCGCTTGACTTCTTGGCACAGGAGTCACTGGGGACACACGCCTGGTTCGCGTTCCTTGGGCCAGTGCTCGAAGTCCTTGATCGAGGCTCGGTGCTACTGGCCGACGAACTGGACTCCAGCCTCCATCCGTTGCTGGCCTCCGAGGTGGTCAGGCTGTTCCAAGATCCTGAGGCGAACTCGCACGGCGCTCAACTGCTCTTCACCACCCACGACGCCACGCTGCTTGGCACCAGCATGGTCGGCCGGCCACTCAGCCGGGAGCAGGTGCGGATCACGACCAAGCGTAAGACCGGCGAAACCGAGCTGTATCCGCTCCTCGACGCGCATCCACGCAAGGATGAGAACCTCGAGCGGAGTTATCTCCGTGGTCGCTTCGGCGGCGTGCCACGGGTGATGGAGGGTGCGACGGCGCGGGAAGTCGCGGAGTTGCTGGCGGGGGTCGGGTGAGCCGGAAGCGCCGCAGCGATCCCAATGTGGAGAAGCCAGTACATCTCAAGCCTGGGCGTTCCAGGACTGTCCGGCTGTTCTACGTCGCCGTTGAGGGCGGAGTCACCGAACCCGACTACCTTGCCTACCTGCAGGAGACGTTCGGGGAGGAACACCAGTTCCATATCCATCGCGAGTCACGGAAGAACGGCCTGAAGCCTCGCGAGGTCGTGGACCGCGTGTTGGAGCACCGCGGCGAGGATGGTGAGCTCTGGGCGTTGTTCGACCGGGACGAGCACACCGGCATCCCGGAGGCGTTCGCAACAGCCAAGAAGGCTGGCGTGCAGGTCGCCTTCTCGCATCCGTCGTTCGATCTGTGGCTCCTCCTGCACTTCAACTCGTTCTCGGGGGCGCAGAACGGGTCGGACACGATCGTGCACAAGAAACTCCAGCAGCAGAAGCACTGGGAGACGTTCTCGGATGACGGCGACAAGAGCATCAAGGGCGAACGTGCCGCCACGTTGGCGGGCAAGCAGAACGCTGCGGCCAAGCGTGCCAGGAAGCTCACGAACGACTGCCCGACCCCGGCCTGCTCGGAGAACACCGGGCACGCGGACCACTGTGACCCGCTCAAGCGCGACCCGTCCACGGACGTGTGGGAGCTACTCGTGGCATTGGGCATCCTCGGCGACTGAGTAGGGTGCGCGGGTGGCCAAGTTGACTCTCTCGCAGTTGGAACGGCATCTGTTCGCCGCCGCCGACATCCTTCGCGGCAAGATGGACGCCTCGGAGTACAAGGACATCATCTTCGGGATGCTGTTCCTCAAGCGGTGCTCGGACGAGTTCCAGCCGCGATGGCAGGAAGAGTACGACCGCGCCTTCGCCGCCTCCAACGGTGACCTTGCGGACACACTTGAGTGGGCCAACGGCGAAGAGGCGTACCCCGACCACGTTAATGTGCCGCCGGAGTCCCGCTGGTGGCGGGGGCCGCACCTGTGCACGAACACAGAGCGGTGCGACAAGCCGGGCCCTCACCAGCACCAAGGGATCAACCAGCTGACGGCGCAGTCCAACATGATCGCCGCTGAGCTGGACAAGGCACTGCTCGGCCTGGAGTTCGGTAACGAGCGGATGCTCAAGGGCGTCCTGCGTCACATCAGGTTCAGCAGGGAGACCGGGCAGACCAAGCTGACCAACCGAGAGCTCGCGGATCTGATCCGGCACTTCGACAAGTACCGGTTGCGTGACGTCGACTTCGAGTTCCCGGACATGCTCGGCGCCGCCTACGAGTACCTCATCGCCGAGTTCGCCGACTCGGCGGGAAAGAAGGGCGGCGAGTTCTACACGCCGCGCTCGGTCGTGCGGATGATGGTACGCCTGGTCGACCCACAGCCGAACGACAGCGTCTATGACCCGTGTGCGGGGTCGGGCGGCATGTTGCTGCTGGCCAAGGAACACGTCGAGGAGCACGGCGGTAACGCCGAGCGACTCGAACTGTGCGGCCAGGAGAAGAACGGCACCTCCTGGGCGATGGCGCGGATGAACCTGCTGCTGCATGGCGCGCGTGCCGCGGATCTTCAGAACGGTGACACGCTCGCGAACCCCCTGCACAAGGATGGTGATCAGCTGCGCCGCTTCAGCAAGGTGTTGTCGAACCCGCCGTTCTCGCTGAGCTACGAGCGAGATGGAATGCAGTTCCCCGAACGCATGGAATTCGGGTGGGCGCCGGAAACCGGCAAGAAGGCCGACCTCATGTTCGCTCAGCACATGATCGCAGTGCTGCAGGAATACGGCGTCGCGGCCACGGTCATGCCGCACGGCGTGTTGTTCCGGGGCGGCGAGGAGCGGAACATCCGCACGAAGATGCTTGAGGCGGACGTGATCGAAGCCGTCATCGGCCTCGGACCGAACCTGTTCTACGGCACCGGTATTCCGGCGTGCGTGCTCGTGCTCTGTAGCCCTGGCGGCAAGCCCGCGAAACGGCACAGGCAGGTGCTGTTCATCAACGCGGATCGGGAGTACACCTCCGGACGCGCCCAGAACGACTTGGGGCCTGAGCACATCGAGAAGATCGTCAACACGTACCAGAAGGAGGAGTGGCCGGAGATCCCCGGCTACTCGCGCGTCGTGTCAGTTGACGAGCTCCTCGCTGAGGACGCCAACCTGAACATCCGGCGCTATGTCGACAACGCTCCGCCCCCCGAGCCGCAGGACGTCCGTGCGCACCTGCACGGGGGTGTGCCGAAGTCCGAGGTCGCGGCCAAGGAGCATCTGTTCGCTGCCTTCGGCGTTGATGTGCACACGTTGTTCGCCGAGCGCGATGCGGACTACTACGACTTCCTCCCGGAGGGTCCGAAGGACACGGCCAGCCGCATTCCGCACCTGGCTGCTGAGCGGGAAGAGGCGTTGCGGCAGGCTTACCGCAACTGGTGGGAGCGGGAAGCCAAGCTGGTCAAGGCTTTGCCTGTGCACCAGCGGTTGATGGTGTTGCGCGGGGAGCTGCTGACCGGGTTTACCGACGCTCTGGTGCCGTTCGGCGTGCTTGACGAGTTCACCACCGCGGGCATCGTCGCCGGCTGGTGGATGGACACCCGGCACGACCTCAAGGCGCTCGCGGTCGGTGGCTTCGAGCGAGTGCTCGACGGATGGGTGGACACGATCGAGGCCATGCTGGAGCCGATCGAACAGGCCGGTGGCAAGGTTAAGAAGCCGACCGCGGTGGAACGACGCAGGGCACTCGACCATCCGGTTGTGCCGTACTTGCTCCCGGACTTCCTGGCTGAGCTGGAGAAGGCTGAAGCCGAACTCGCCGAGGCCGAGGCGGCGTACAAGGCGGCCAAGGCTACGCTGGACGGCACCGACGACGAGGATGAGGAAGCCGAGGATACGGCTGACCTCGAGATGACGCCGGCGGAGGTCGAGCGGCTGAAGAAGGCTGCTGCCCTGGCCAAGACCAAGCGCAACAAGCTCGAGAAGCTGTTCAAGGAACAACTTCAGGCTGCGGCTCAGATGGCCAAAGCATCGGGCACTGTCGTGGAGATCGTGTTGCAGGTCTTCGACCGGGATCTGGCTGGTCGGCTCGACCGCTACCTCGCGGCCGGAAGGGCTCGCATCGTTGAGGCATTCACCAAATGGGTTGAAAAGTACGAGGTGTCCCTCTCCGAGTTGGAAGCTCAACGCGATGCGGCGGCGAAGAAGCTCGCCTCTTATCTGAAGGAGCTCGGATACGCCTGAGCCGGCGGGTAAGGTCGGTGAATCTTGAAGGGGGACCGATGCAGCGCGAGTGGGACGAAGTCCAGAAGCCGCTGATTGATCAGCTTGTGGCGATGGGCTGGACTCATCTACCGAGGTGCTCGCCTGGTTCCTTCGGCTCGGGTAGGGACAGCTTCACGGATGTGGTGCTGCCTGGTCGATTGCGTGACGCGGTTCGCCGGATCAACCCAGGGCCCGACGGTCGCCCTTGGCTGGACGGGCCCCGGCTGGACACCATCCTCAGCAAGGTCATGACTGGAATCGGTCAGGGCGTGCCGGGCAATCTTGCCTTCACGGAACTGTTGACCGGCGCCGAGCTCACCGTGGAGGGGATGCCGGACCCCGATCGGCCCCGGCCGGTCCGGCTGATCGACTGGGACGAGCCGAAGAACAACGATCTCCTTGCGGTGTCCAAGTTCCAGATCGACACGCCGTTCGGCCCCGAGGCCCATGTCGAGCTGGACCTCGTGCTGTTCGTCAACGGGCTGCCGCTGGTGGTCATTGAATGCAAGGCTCCTGGACCGGGAGCTGTGGACCAGGCGATCGAGCAGCTGCTCGACTACGCGGGGGCCGCGCGCGACGTGGCGGTCGCCGACCTCGTGCGCTTCGTGCAGCTGCTCGTGGCGACCGACCGGGAAGGCGCCGAATACGGCACGGTCACGGCCGAGCCCGCACACTTCGCCTCGTGGCAGGCGACTGACGACAACGTGCAGAAACAGGCGCGGGAGGACCTGCGCAAGTCGGCAGAACTGCCACTCCTGCCGCAGGAAGTGCTGGCTGCGGAGATGCTGCGGCCGAAGTGCCTGCTCGACATTGTGCGCAACTTCACCGTGAGCCAGCGGTCTCGCGGCAGGACGACGAAGATCGTCGCAAGGTGGCCTCAGTACCGGGCCGTTCAGCGGATGATCGCGCGCCTCGAAGGGCGGCATCAGGAGATCGCGGCCGGTAAGAGGCCGGACCACCGCGGCGGCGTCATCTGGCACACCCAGGGCTCAGGCAAGAGCCTCACGATGACATTTCTGGTCAGAGCGCTGCGTCGGCACCGGGACCTGAGCGGCTTCAAGGTCGTGGTCGTCACCGATCGCATCGATTTGGAAGACCAGATCACCGTAAGTCTCGGTGGCAGTGGGCAAACGCCGCACCGCGCCACGTCCGTCGACAGCGCTCGCGCCGATCTCGCCCGTGACACGCCGGACCTGATCCTTGTCACCATCCAGAAAGCGCAACGTGACGAGGACGCCGATGACGCTGTCGAGGAGCGTCTTGGCGAGGATCAGGACGACACGCATGTCCAGGCCTCCACGGCGAACGCCAATCCGGAGATCGTGGTGCTCGTGGACGAGGCGCACCGATCGCAGGACTCCTGGCTGCACGCCAGGCTGCGCGCGATGGTGCCTAATGCCGTGCTCATCGGCTTCACCGGAACGCCGATCCTGTCCGGCACCAGGAAACACACGTCGAAGATCTTCGGGCCGATCATCGATGCGTACACGCTCAAGCACGCCGAGAAAGATGGCGCGGTCGTGCCTGTTCGCTACGAGGCCTGGGAAGCCGGCGCGGAGATCATCGAACGGCTGGCGCTCGACATCGGCTTCGACGAGGCTGTGCCCGAAGCTGACCGGCGCCAGCGAGTCCTGGGGCACGCTGCTCGATCTCGAGAGGTCCTCGAGGCGGCGGACCTGATTCGGCTCAAGGCCGAGCACATGTTTCACCACTGGGTGCGCTACATCCTGCCTGACAGGTTTTCGGCCCAAGTCGTTGCCGTGTCTCGGAAAGCCGCCGTGCGCTATCGAGACGCCCTGCGGGACGCGCGAGATCGGTTGCTGGCGGAGCTGGATTCGTTGTCCCCGTCGGTTCTGCACGATCCCGCCCCGGATGTGGACGAGCGCGTAGAGCTGCTGCGCCTGGCACACGACAATCGCGAGCTGCTCGAGCAGCTTGATGTCGTGCCGGTAATTTCCCAGGGCAGGCGTTCAGGAGGAAGCAGCTCACAGGACGGACGCTCTGCTGACCCGGCTGAGTGGCGCAAGTGGACAATGAAGGAGCAGCAGCGGAAGCACATAGCCCGGTTCAAGGATGGGCTCGGCGATCAAGCCGCATTGGTGCACGAGCCGTGGCAGATCTACGTCCCTGAAGAGGACGTTGTGCTCAGCGTCGGAGATCCATGGCACACCCCTGCCGAGCCACGTCAAACGCCTTCGGAGGCCAAGACCGGGTCCCCAGCGGCTCCGATCGCGTTCCTGACGGTCAAGTCGATGCTTCTCACGGGCTTTGACGCGCCGGTAGAGCAGGTCCTGTACGTGGATCGCCCGATGAAGAACGTCGAGCTGTTGCAGGCCATCGCCCGTACCAACAGGCCAAGCCGGAACAAGGAGTTCGGCCTGGTCGTCGACTACGTCGCGATCGCTGACGCGCTTGTTCGCGCGATGGCCGACTACGACATCGACCACCTGCAGGACGTCATCGGCGACACCGACGCCCAGGCGTTCATGCAGCGGCTGGACGAGGCTGCTGTGCCGTGGCTTCGTGAGCAGCATCGAAGTGTTCTCAACTTTCTCACCGGTCTCGGGATCTCCTCTCTGGAGAGTGCGGAGGATCGTGAGCAGTTGCTCGCCTTCCTCGACGACGTCGAACTGCGGGCCGACTTCGACGAGAAGGTGAAGTCCTTCCTCACCGCGGTCAACGCCGTACTGCCAAGGCCACAGGCGTTGCAGTACGAGGCAGCGGTGCGTCAGCTTGGCGAGGTGCAGTACCTCGCGCGGTGCCGTTACAGAGACTCACAGGACTCCTTCAACCCGCGCAGGTACGGTGCGAAGGTCCGGGCACTTATCGACAGGCACATCCAAGCAACCGATGTGGTGCAACGGATTCCTCCGGTGGAGATCACCGCGCCGGACTTCGCCGAAAAGGTGGAGGCACTGCCGGACGACCGAGCCCGAGCGTTGGAGATGAAGCACGCCCTGAGGTCACACATCTCAGCTCGGCTCACGTCTGACCCGGTCACCTACCAGCGGCTCAGCGACCGGCTTGAGGAGATCCTCGAGAGGTTGGAGGAGGACCACGACTTCAGCCAGGCATTCCTGGCGATGATGGGCCTGCACGGCGACACGGTTGCGCAGGACCAGGTGGTCCATGAGCACGGCCTCGATCGCTGGACCGAGCAGCCTGTGTACAGCCTGCTGGAGCAAGCGCTGGCCGCTGCCTTGCCTGAGGGCACGATGAGGACGTTCCGGATCGATCTGGTGGACAGTGCACGTCTGTTGGCAAGGACGATCGCGGTGGAGGTGCAGCCGCATCACTTTCCGTACAACGGACAGGTGCGCGATGACGCCCGAAAGAGGCTGGTCGGCAAGCTGAAATGGGAAGTCAAGCTGCCGCTGGGTGCCGCGAGGTACACGGCTGATCGACTGATGGAACTCGCCACGCGCAACCGCGAGCGGTTTCTGCGGTTGGTGCCAGAATCAGTGACGTGATCAGCGCTGTTGACGCCGCTGTGGCCAAGGTCGGACTGCCGGTCCAGTGGTCTTGGCGGGTGGAGGTTCGGCCCCGCCGTCGGACGCTAGGTCTGACCGTGTCGACTGATGGCTCGATCGTGATCGCTGTACCGGCGGATGCCGAGCCTGCTGACGTCGCTGCGGCAGTTCGTTCGCGACGGCTGTGGCTGGCCCGCGCGATCAAACTTCGCACCGGGCTTGCAGCGGAGCATCCAGCGATCGAGATCCTCGATGGCGAAGGATTCTCCTATCTCGGAAGGCACTATCGACTTCGGCTGACCGACGATCCTGGCCACTGTGTCGCGCTCCACGGTGGCTGGCTCGACCTTCCGCAGCCGGTCAGCGGTGCTGACGGGGTTGCCGCCATCATCGACTGGTACACGGCACGGGGGCAGCGTTGGCTGAGCGATCGTGTTGGTTCGTGGGCAGGCAGGATCGGAGTTTCATCGCCGCGTGTCTTCGTGACCGATCTGGGTGATCGGTGGGGGCTGCGCAAGCGGGATGGTTCGGTCGTCTTTCACTGGGCAGCTATGCAGCTCCCCGTCGAGCTGCTGGACCTGATCGTCGTGCACGAGCTTGTGCACCTGGTTGTGTCACGGCACGACGAAGAGTTCCGGCGTCGGGTGCTGATCGCTCTTCCTGGCGCCGTCAACCTGGAGGCCAAGCTCGCCGAGGTTGGTCGGTACGTGTGGATGGGCGCGCTTCGCGGAGCGTGAAGTCGAGCGAGGATCACTCCGGCTTGATTGCCTCCAGTGTCTTGTTGGACTCAGTGATGGTCCAGAACGTCCATCCGTTGCGGTTGGGATGAACCTTCGGGTTGAGTGCTCGCACGATGGCCATCGCCGCACCGCTTGGACTCTTGAAGGATCTACCAGCGAGCACTCCGGTGCCGGAGTCAACTCGTTTGGTCCTCGTGTGGTAGACGGCATCGATTCGCTGACCCTCGTATACAGCATGGATGGGGACCTCGTCGTCGCCGGGTTCATGTGACGCTTGCTCTCCGGACTGCACGAACTCATCCAGCAAACGGCGGATCGCTTCACTCGGCGAGACATCCCAAACCCGAGCAAGTAGGGCCACGCGCTCATGAACGCCGTCACTCACTTCGATCGCCTTCACCAACGCCTCGCTCTCAGTGTTTTGAAAAATAATAGACTGAGGGCTAGACTGAGGCAACTCGATGTACTCGTCGACTGTCATTGCAGGTGATCATGGTGCTGACGATCATGCTTGGAGTTGGTGTCGTACTCGCGACGGCGCTGTCCGTGATCGCCTTGTGTGTGCTCGGGCTTGCGCAGGTCCGCAGCTTCAACGCGATCGCAATGCGATACATGGAGATCTGCTCTGGCGAAGGCAGACATCCTGACATCCAGAAACTTGGCGGGCTGGCGCGAGCTATGAAGCCCGTGCGACCTCTGGTCAGGCCAGGTGTGGACGTCAGACCGTGGAAGCGTCGGTTGGGTGGGAGGAGCGGCGACTGATGAGGTCTTAGCCTCAAAGGAGCTCAAGGCTGCGGTGGACCTTGGGTCGGATGTAGAACACGCCGACGTTGACTTGCAGATGCCGGCGCTCCATTCGAGGCCCTCCGGCTGGAGGCTCACTGCAACAAGGTGAACAACACTGCCCTCTGCAAGATCACGCTTAGCGGGAGACGGTCCCGGCGCTCCAGCAGGTCATACGAGAGGGTCCCGTTCAGGAAGCCGATGGGCCAGGAGCGCGGTGCCGGGACTGGCTCAAGCAAAAAGGACGAGCCGTTGAAAGACTCGCCCTTACTGTTCCCATCTGGTGCCCCCGGCAGGATTCGAACCTGCGCCCCTGCCTCCGGAGGGCAGTGCTCTATCCCCTGAGCTACGGGGGCTAACCCGGTCCCGCGCCTTGGGGTGAACCCCTCGTTGCGGTGACGGACAGAAGCTTAGCGCATAGCCGGAGGGGGCCTGCACGCCCTACCGTCTGAAGGCATGACCGAGGCTGGCTACTGCTCAGTAGATTCTGGTGACCTGCGGCTTGGCGTCTGGGTGGAGGGGGAGCCAGGGGCGCCGGTGATCGTGTTCGTGCATGGGTTCCCGGATACCGCCGCGTTGTGGGAGCGGGTGGTGGCGGAGCTGGTTGGGCGGTACCGGGTTGTGCGGTATGACGTGCGGGGTTGTGGGCGGTCGGGGCGGCCTCGGGGGCGGGACGGGTACCGGGTGGCGCGGTTGGCCGCGGATCTGGTGGCGGTGGCTCGGGCTGTTTCGCCGGGTCGTCCGGTGCATGTGGTGGGGCATGACTGGGGGTCGGTGCAGGCTTGGGAGGCTGTGACAGATCCCACAAATTCTGGGGTGTTCGCCTCGTTCACGTCGGTGTCGGGGCCTTGTCTCGATCACCTGGGGTGGTGGGTTCGGGGAGCGTTGCGGCGGCCTTCGTGGGGCGGGGTCCGGGGGTTGGCGACTATCGCGGTGCGGTCGGCCTACACCTGGGTTTTTCGGTCCTGGGCTGGGGAGTTGGTGGCTCCGTTCCTTGCACGGCGGTTCGGGGTGCGGAGTGGGGATGTTCGGCGGGGGCTTGAGCTTTACCGGGCGAACCTGCCTGGCTTGGTGCGGTCGGCGAAGGAGCGGTGGGCTTCGTTGCCGGTGCAGTTGGTGGTGCCTGGGCGGGATCCGTTCGTGACGCCGGCGCACGTGGCCGGGACGGCGCGGTGGGCGGAGCGGTTGTGGCGGCGGGAGTTGCCGGGGGCCGGGCACTGGGTGCCGCGGACGCATCCGGCGGCGCTGGCGCGGATGGTGGGGGAGTTCGTTGATCACGTGGAGGGGGCGCCGGCCAGCCGGGGGTTGCGGGCCGCGGTGAGTGAGGCGCGGTTCGGGGAGAAGGTTGTGCTGGTCACGGGTGGGGCCAGTGGGATTGGGCGGGCCTGTGCGCGGGGCTTCGCGGCCGCGGGGGCCGAGGTTGTGGTGGTTGATGTGGATGGAGCGGGGGCCTCGGCGGTGGCGGCGGAGGTCGGCGGGACCGCTTATGCCGTGGATGTGGCTGACGGGGCTGCGGTGGCGGCGCTGGCCGAGCGGGTCCGGGCGGAGGTGGGGGTGCCGGATGTGGTGGTGGCCAATGCCGGGATCGCGGTCAGCGGGGCGTTCCTGGACACCTCGGTGGCGGACTGGGAGCGGGTGGTGGATGTGAACCTGTGGGGGGTGATCCACACCTTGCGCGCCTTCGGCAAGCAGCTGGCGGAGCGGGAAGAGGGCGGGCAGCTGGTGGTCACCGCGTCGATGGCCTCGTACACGCCGACCCGGAACCTGCCCGCCTATGCCACCACCAAGGCCGCGGTGCTGATGCTGGCGCAGTGCCTGCGGGCGGAGCTGGCGGGGCGGGGAATCGGGGTCTCGGCGATCTGCCCGGGGATCGTGCACACCAACATCACCCGTTCGGCGCGGTTCGCCGGCACGGACCCGGCCACCCAGGAACGACTGCGGGAGTTCACCACCCGGCGCTACCTGCGGCGGGGGTTCGCGCCGGAGCGGGTGGCTTCGGCGGTGCTGGACGCGGTGGAGCGGAATGTGGCGGTGCTGCCGGTGACCGGGGAAGCGCGGCTGGGACTGCTGGCTTCCCGGCTCTCACCTGCGCTTTTGCGCGCTGCGGCGCGGGTGGACCTGCTGCCCAAGAAGTGAACCGCGTGACCGGGGTCACCGTTGTTCATATGCGCATGTCACTATATGTTGGGTGCCGGAAGGGAGCGTGAGATGGGGCAGGGACACGGGCACGGTCATGGGTTGCCGGTGGCGCAGGCCGCCAGTGCTTCGTCGAAGTACGTGAGCCGGTTGTGGTGGGCGGTGGGCCTGGGGCTGGTCACGCTGGTCATGCAGGTGACCGTCGGCCTGTTCACCTCCTCGCTCGCGCTGCTGTCGGACTCCGCGCACGTCTTCACCGACGTCCTCGGTGTGAGCATGGCGCTGGCCGCGATCATCGTGGCGCGCCGGGCCGCGCAGACCGCGGGCCGCACCTTCGGGCTCTACCGGGCCGAGGTGCTGGCGGCGCTGGCCAACACGCTGCTGCTGTTCGGGGTGGCCATCGGGGTGCTGATCGAGGCGGTGGACCGCTTCGGCTCGCCGCCGGAGGTGCCGGGGCTGCCGGTGACCCTGGTCGCGGTGGTCGGCCTGGTCAACAACCTGATCGCGCTGCTCCTGCTGCGCGGCGGGGCGGAGGAGAGCATCAACGTCCGGGGCGCCTACCTGGAGGTGGTGGCCGACGCCATCGGCTCGGTCGGCGTGCTGATCTCCGGACTGGTGACCATGATCTTCGGCTGGAAGTACGCGGACCCCATCATCGGCGTGGCCATCGGCCTGTTCGTGCTGCCGAGGGCCTACGTGCTGGGCCGCAAGGCGTTGCGCATCCTGTTCCAGCACGCCCCGGAACGGCTGGACGTGGCCAAGATGTCCCAGGAGCTCCAGCAGCTGCCCAACGTGATCGAGGTGCACGACCTGCACGTGTGGACGCTGACCTCGGGCATGGAGGTGGCCTCGGCGCACCTGACCGCCAAGCCGGAGGTCGACTTCGCCGATGTGCTGGCCGCGGCGCAGAAGCTGCTCGCCGAGCGCTACCACATCGAGCACGCCACGCTGCAGGTCGAACCGGCGGGCCACGAGGCCAAGTGCCGGGAGCTCGCCTGGTAGCAGCGCTCAGCCGGGTAACCGCCAGGCGCGGTTGCCCGGTTGCAGCGGAACCGGGGAGGTGGGGGTGGCGGGTGGCAGTGGGGCCGTCACCGAGATCACGAACGCGGCCCTGGCCGGCATCCCCAGCGCTGACCAGAGTCCGCCGACCCCGTGGTCGGCCAGCCGCACCGCCACCGGCTGCCCGGACTCCTGCGCGGTGAGCGCGTCCAGCGCGCCGTCGAGCAGCTCGTGCTCGCCGGCCACGCTGCCCGCCCGCGCGGCGACCAGATAACAGAGTTCGAGATCGCGGGCGGGCCGATGTGCCCGGCCCGCCCGCATCTCGTACAGGAACACGTGCACCGCGGGCGGCGGGTCGGCCTCGTTGATCCAGGTCGGGGTCGGCGGTTCCAGCCTGACCTCGACCCCGTCCGGCAGCCTGCTGCCCAGCAGCCGGCACAGCGCGGTGTCCACCTCGCGGATCACCCCGCCGGTCGGCTCATCATCCGACCGTTCGGGCCGTGACGAGTTCTCCATGACGCTCCCCGTCTTCGCACACGGCCCGAACGGGCGGTCAGATCAGCCCCTCCCGGAGCGCGAACGCCACCGCGTGCGAGCGGTTGCGCAGCTGGAAGCGGTTGGTGATGTCGTGCAAGATGCTCTTCACCGTGCGCTGCGAGTAGCACAGCTGCTCGGCGATCTCGCGGGTGTCCAGACCGTCCGCGACCAGCCTGAGCACGTCGGTCTCCCGTTCCGACATGCCTGCCAGGCTCATCCCGTTCGGCCGAAGGACGTTGCGCTGCAACCGGGAGACCCGGTTCAGCAGCCGTCCCAACAGGTCCGGCGGCAGTGCGCCCTCGCCGGCGGCCGCGGCCCGCACCAGGCGGACCAGGGTCTCCGGGGTGGCCTCTGAACGGCGGACCACCGCGCTGACCCCGGTTTCCACCGCGGTCAGCAGGTCCGTGTCGTCCATCTCCCCTGCGATGAGCACTACCTTCGTGTTGCCCCGAACCTGAAGTCCCCTGAGCAGTTGCTGGGTCCGGGTGTCCGTCCGGTCGGTCACCACGAGGACCACCGCGTCCGGGCGGGCCTCCAGTGAGTCGACCAGCAGGACCTCCGGCCGGGAGCGAAGCGCGGCCGCGACGCCCGCGCGTGAGATCGCATCCGTTGCGTGCAGAACAACCGGAACACGTTCCGTGTTCGTCATGATGTTTGGCCCCCTCAAGCCAAGTGCTGCGCTGACTTTGAGAGCGTGGCCCACCCGGTGTCCCAGGGACATGGGACTAGCTGTCCCGTTGTGCTTCGATTTCACTAATCGTTATACAAGCCCCGAAAATCTCCAACAAGCAAGGTACTTATGGTCGCTAGTTTTCGCCCAAACCGGCTTCCCTGGCCCGCATGATCGCCTCCGTGCGGTCGGCCACGTGCAGCTTGGAGAAGATGTTGGACACGTGGTTGCGCACGGTCTTTCCGCTGATCACGAGCTTGCGGGCGATCGCGGCGTTGCCCTCGCCCTGGGCGATGAGCACCAGCACCTCGTGCTCGCGGGCGGTCAGCTCGGGGAAGGCCTCCACCTGGGCGCGGGCGTTGTTGCCGAAGAAGCCGAGCAGCCGGGAGGCGATGGCCGGGCCGAAGATGGCCTGTCCCTGTCCGACCGCCCGGATGGCCCGGACGATCTCCTCCGGGGTCGCGCCCTTGAGCAGATAACCCCTGGCCCCGGCGCGCATCGCGGCGAAGACGGACTCGTTGTCGTCGAACATGGTCAGTACCAGGACACCGATGTGCGGACTGGTGCGCACGATCCGCCTGGTCGCTTCAACACCGTTGAAGTCCGGCATGTTCAGGTCCATCACCACGACGTCGGGCTGCAGCGAGTCGGCCATGGCCACCGCGGCCGTGCCGGTGGCCGCCTCGCCCGCCACCTCGACGTCGGGCACCTGCTGCAACGTCTGGCACAGGCCGAAGCGGAACAGCGGGTGGTCGTCCACCACCAGGATCCGGAGCTGGTCCAACTCAGGCTTCCTCCCTCGGCACCGGCAACCGCGCCGCGACGCGGGTTCCCCTCACCTTGTCACGGGACTCCACCTGGAAGTCACCGCCGAGCTCCCCGGCACGTTCCCGCATCGAGCGCAGGCCGACCCCGTTGCGCCTGGTCTCACCAAGCCCGAGGCCGTCGTCGAGCACCTCCACGTGCAGGTCCCGGTCCAGCCACACCCGGACCAGGCAGCTCTGCGCGCCGGAGTGCCTGGCCACGTTGGTCAGCGCCTCGCACACGATCCGGTAGGCGGCCACCTCGACCGCGGCGGGCAGCGGGGGCAGCTGGTCGGAGACGTCCACCGCGATGGTCAGCGGGGCGTCCCCGTTGCCGCCGATCCGCCCGGCCAGGGTGGCCGCGTGCTCGCGCACCGCGGTGGCCAGGCCCAGCTGGTCCAGCACCGGGGGCCGCAGCCCGTGCGCGACCCGGCGGATCTCGCCGATCGCGCCCTGCAGCTCGTCCTCCAGCCTGCTCAGCATCTCCTCGGCCGCGCCCTGGTTGGTGTTCATCACCTGCCGGACCACCTGCAGGCCCAGCGCGGCCGCGGCCAGCGTGGGCCCGACCCCGTCGTGCAGGTCGTGCAGCAGCCGCCGCCGTTCCTCCTCGCGGGCGCGCACGAGCCTGCTGCGACTGCGGGCCAGGTCGGTGGTCAGCCGGGCGGTGTAGGCCACCGCGCCGGCGTGCCGGGCCACGTCGGTGAGCACTCGCAGGTCGGAGTCGTTGAACTCCTCGCCTGCGCCTCGGGCGCAGACCACCAGGTCGCCGATGCGCTCACCTTGGTAGACCAAGGGCAGCCGGACCGGTTCGCCGACCGGTTCGCCGTAGTCGGCGACCACCTCAAGACCCTTGTCCCGCTCCAGCTCGATCGCGGTGTACGGCAGCCGGAGGGCGTGCCCGATGGTCTCCACCAGCGCGGGCAGCATCGCCTCCGGCGTCTGGGTCTGCTCCAGCCGGGTGGACAGTGCGGAAACCACCCGATAGGGGTCATCCCGGTGGCCGAAGAGCCGTTCGTTGACCAGCTTGGCCAGCCGGTCGCGCAGGGGCAGCACGATGATCGCGGCCGCCGCCGCGGCCACCGCCTGGTCGGTCAGGTGGCTGGTGTTGGGCAGCACCAGCCAGCGCAGCAGGCCGACCAGCGCCAGGTAGCCGCAGGCGATGAGCACGGACAGCAGCAGGTAGGTCAGCGAGCGGCTGAGCACGATCTCGATGTCCATCGCCTGGTAGCGCAGCACCGCCATGACCACGGCCAGCGGCACCGGCAGGAACACCAGCACGTGGTACTGGTAGGCGAAGATCTCCTGGCTGAACGCGGCGGGCAGCCCCCAGAGCAGCGCGTAGAGCACCGCGGCCAGGCCGAGCGAGGCGGCCAGCCAGCGCAGCCGCATCCGGGTCAGGTGGCTCTTGCTGGTGCGGTACTTGTAGACGAGCACGCCGAAGACCAGCAGCGGGTAGACGAAGAGCACGGTGCGGATCGGCGAGGCCCAGACGTTGAGCGCCGCCACCGGGTTGTCCGTCATGGGCAGCCCGATGGCGAGGGTGGCCCCGTAGAGCACCAGGCCGCCGCCGTAGCTGAGCGCGAGCAGCAGGCCGTACCTGGCCTTGGTGGTCACCTCGGGGTAGGCGAGGGCGAAGTGCAGCATGCCGCCCCACAGCAGCACCCAGAAGATCTGGCCGCCGTACCAGCGGTAGAACTGCTCGCCTGCGACCAGGTCCAGCGCCTCGATGCCGAAGTAGCCCGACCCGGCCAGCGTGATCATGGCGATCGAGGAGGCGACCGCCGCGGCCCGTGCGGCTGGGTCCCGTGGGCGGCGGGCGAACAGGTAGATCGCGGCGCCGAAGAGCAGGAACAGCACCAGCAGGTTGGGCCAGTTGTGGATCAGCTGGCCGAGCACCGGGTACTGGGTCAGGGTGACCCGGATGGTCAGCCGCTCGCGCCCGCGCAGCACCTCGTAGCCGAGGGTCTGGCCCTCCCGGAACGCCGGGCCGCCCGGCCGCCTGGCGCCCTCGCTGGTGTCCCGGCCGTCGATGGCGATGATCACGTCGCCCACCTGCAACGGGCCGTCGCGGGTCTCGCCCAGCACCTTCACCACGCCGTCCGGGGTGGCGAAGTCGTTGTGGTTGACCAGGGTGCCGTCGGAGGGGGCCAGTGCCCTGCTGAGCACGCACACCACCGCGAGCGCGACGGAGAGGACGGCGAAAGCCGCCACCAGGATGACCCGCCCCCTCGAACCCGACACGGGGGTAATCGTGCTGCATACCCCGATTGAGTGCGACAACGTTCTGGCACCGAATTCTTGGGGTCGCTGGTCAGTCCTTAAACCCGTCCCACACTCGCGGTCCTAGACTTTGACGCACCAGTTGAGGAAAGCGGGTAGCGCGTGACGGGCCAGTCGAGCCATCCGGTCGGAACGCCGGCCAGCATGCGGGTGCTCAACCAGCGTGCGGTGCTCGAACTGCTACGGCGATCGGGTCCGGCGACCCGGCCGCAGGTGGCCAAGGGCACCGGCCTGTCCAAGCCCACGGTCGGCCAGGCTCTGCTCGGGCTGGAGCAGGCCGGCCTGGTGCGGCCGGCCGGTCGCACCTCGGCGGGGCCGGGGCGCTCGGCGGTGGTCTACGAGGCCGACCCGGCCGCCGGGTACGTGCTCGCGGTGGACATCGGCCGGGAGCGGATCCGGCTGTCCCTGGTCGACCTGGGCGGGACCGAGGCGGCCCGCTGCGACGAGCGCAACCGGTGCCGCTCGGCCTCCGCGCTGGTGCGGCAGGTCAGGGAGCTGGCCGACCGCATCGTCGGCTCGGCCGGGATCCGGTTCGACCAGGTGGTGGCCAAGGTGGTCGGCAGCCCTGGGGTGGCCGACCGGAACAGCAGGGCGCTGCAGCTGGCGCCGAACCTGCCGGGCTGGGGCCGCAAGGGCCTGCTGGACGAGCTGGAGTCGGTGCTCGGGCCGGGCCTGGTGGTGGAGAACGACGCGAACCTGGCCGCGCTCGGCGAGCGGGAACGCGGCGTTGCCCGGGAGGCGCGGGCGTTTGTGCTGGTCACCGTGGGCACCGGGGTCGGCATGGGGATCGTGATGGACGGGCAGCTGGTCCGCGGCGCGCACGGCGCGGCAGGCGAGATCGGCTACCTGCCGTACGGGCGCTTCGACGAGCAGGCGGTGCTCTCCGGCGAGCTGGCGCCCTCGCCGCGCGGGCTGCTGGAGCAGGCCGCCGGGGCCGGCGCGGTGGTCGAGCTGGCCCATGAGCTGGGCCTTGAGCAGGCACGCAGCGCCAAGGACGTGTTCGACGCGGCTCGCGCCCAGGACCCGACCGCGGTGCGGGTGGTCGAGCTGATCGCGGCCAGGCTGGCCTACGGCATCGCCTCGGTGACCGCGGTGATCGACCCGGAGCTGGTGGTGCTCGGCGGCGGGGTCGGCCGCAACTACGAGCTGCTGATCGAGCCGATGGAGCGGGCGCTGCGCTACCTCAGCCCGCTGTTGCCCACCGTGGTCGGCGGGGAGCTGGGCGATGACGCGGTGCTGGCCGGGGCGGTCGCGGTCGGCCTGCGCGCGGCCGAGGAAACCGTGTTCGACCGCCATGTGCACACCGGCTGAACGCCGCGCGTCAGCGAAACGTCAGCGCGGCTGCCTACTCTGAAGTATGTCGAAGGCAGGCCCGCTGCGCTGCTGCCGCCTTCGGCCGTAGGCGTCAGGCTGACGGGGTGTTCGCACCCCGACCCACCCGGCCGGCGCTGCGAGCCCTGCCTGGTCCCAGAGCTTCCCCAGGGCACTGGAGCAGGCAGGGCTCCCCCTACTTCGGGAATGCCCAGCCCTGCCACGGTGTTGAGCCGGTGCACGAGCGCCGTTGAGTCCACTGTGGAGGGTCGAGATGCTGGAGAACTACCGCTGGGCGGAGTCGCTGCTGGCCCAAGGCGACCCGCTGGGCGCGCTGCAGGTGCTGGCGCCGATGCTGGGCGAGGACGCGGAGTTCTCGGTGCGGCTGCTGGCCGCCCGTGCCTATTACCACTCCGCGCAGCTGGGCCGGGCCGAGCGGCTGCTCACCGAGCTGACCGAGGCCGACCCGACCGACCACTACGTCCGGTTCCTGCTCGGCCGCACCTTGGAGCGCGCGGGCAGGCGGCCGGAGTCGGCGCCGCACTTCCGGCTGGCCGCGGCGCTCTCGCCGAGCCAGGACTACGCGGAGGCGCTGGCCAGGGTGGCCTGAACCGAAGACGAACGGCCCGGCCGCGGCAGGAACGCGGCCGGGCCGTTCGCCTCGTCCGGACTCAGCCCGCGAGGGCCCACTCCCTGCCGTCGGTGCTGAACGGCTCCACGCTGCCGAAGCCGTTGGCGAAGTTGCGCTCCACCTGGGCCTTCTCCGCGGCGTTCGGGTTGACGTTCTTGCAGCTGGTGCCCGCGCTGGCGCCGGACATCAGGTCGACGCACAGGCCGGTGCGCCGGTCCGGCAGGCCGAGGATGTGCCCCAGCTCGTGCGAGGTGATCCGCGGGATGTGGTGCCCGTCGTTGACCGCGGTGCGGCCCATCCACACGGTGCCGCGGCCGAGGCCGGTCACCTGGGCGCGCGGCCAGCCGTTGTCGGCCAGGATCCGGACCTGGGCGGGCGTGCCCGGCTCGAACCGGACGTTCTTGACCGAGGCGTTCCAGACCCTGGCGCCCTCGTCCCAGGCCGCCTTGAACTCCTGCGCCTGGCTGGTGTCGTACTTGATCACTCGGACCGCGCTGGTCTCCGCGGCCGCGGGTGAGATGACCACGAGCAGCGAGGCCGCCGCGGTGACCACCCCGACCACCAGCCGCCTGATCTTGTTCTGGAGCACGGTTCATCTCCTAGCGATGCAGGGGAAAAGAGCTGCCCCCAGCTAATCGCGCCGAGCCGTACACATCAACGGCCACGCATATACCAATGCCCCCCAATCCTGGGGTTATGGCGCAAAAACAGGACCGTCGGCCCGGGTGAGTAGTCGTGGCCGGTGCAGACCAATGGCGGGTTGCGGGCGAGTTCCGCGACTAGGCGAGCACGCGGTAGTGGGTTTGGTAGACGGTCCGGAATCCGGCGTTGTCGTAGAGGAGAAGTGCCGCCGGGTTGTCGTCCATCACCTGGAGGTAGAGCTTTCTCGCGCCGTCGGCCCGGCCCCAGTGGGCGAGCGCGTGCAGGATCGCGCGGGCCGCGCCCCTGCGCTGGGCCGAGGGCAGGGTGGCCTGGCAGTAGATGCCCAGCCAGTCCTGTTCGCGCACGCCCAAGGCGATCGCGACCGGCCTGCCGCCCAGGCGGACCGAGGCGTAGGCGGTGGGAAGTGTGATGCGGCGCAGGATCCTGGTGCGAATGTCGGCGCTCTCCGGAGTGAGCCGGTCCTCGGACTCCTCGGCGTCCGCGCTTATTCGCGGCGACTCGGATCTGCAGTAGGTGCCGAACCATTCTTCGTCGATGACCGGGGTTATCCGCACTTCCGGCGGGCCGGGGGCGGCGGTGCGGCCGAGCACCTCGTCCACCTCGGCGGCCTGGACCGCGGTGGGCCACTTCCGCTGATAGCCGCGCCGGGCCAGCTCCTCGTCTAGTTCTCCGGGTAGAGCGGCTGGGGACAGCTGAAATGACGGCGGCAGGCCGCGTTCGCCGTAGAACTTCTCGACCTGGGTGATCCGGGTGTCCAGGTCCGCCTCGCCACGGAGCTCGTTCGGCCACACCGCGTTCGCCCGCCGGGTGACCCCGGCGCCGTACCGGAGCCGCCAGCCGCCGAGCTCCTCGATGCTCAGCGCCGGCCACGCGTGGATCGCCAGCTTTTCCAGCAATCGTGCCGTCTCCAGGCTCATTCCCGGAGTGTGCGTGCGGCTCGCTGGAGTGGTCAAACATTTGCCACTCCGGCTGGCGCGCTATTCACTGTGATCGGTGATGACCAGCACTGTTCTCGTCAGCAAGCGAGGGCCTGCGGAGTTTCGGCTGAATGCGCGCACCGGCGCGGTCGAGCCGCGAAATCCGCATGGCGCGGCCACCGGCGTGGTCAGCGCGATGGCACGGCGGCTCGGTGCAGGCGTGCCCTGGATATCGAGCGCGACCAGTGACGGCGACCGCCAGCTGGCCCGCAAGCACCCCGACGGGTTCGAGATGGCCATCGGCGACGGCCACACCGCCAGGCTGCACCTGCTCGAACACCGGGCCGAGGTGTTCGCCGCGGTGCAGGACCGGATGAGCAGCGGGCTGCTGTGGCAGGCGCTGCACGGGGTGTGGGACCGCTGGTCCGAGCCCACCTTCGACGAGGGCACCCGGCGGGACTGGGCGGCCATGGGCGAGTTCTGCCAGGACTACGCGGACCGGATCGCCAGGGTGGTCAGCGGCGAGCCCGGCGCGCGGGTGGTGCTGCACGACTACCAGTTCACCGGGCTGCCCGCCCGGCTGCGCGCGGCGGTGCCGGACGTGCCGATCTGCACGGTCATCCACGTCGCCTGGCCTGATCCCGGGCAGCTGCGGGTGCTGCCGCGGTACATGAGAGAAGAGATGATCCGGGGCTTGCTGAGCTCGGACCTGGTCGTGGTGCTGGCCGAGCGGTGGGCGCGCAACATCCTGGACTGCGCGCGGGAGTTCGGCGGCGCGGAGCTCGGCGGCCGGGTCGTGGTCCAGCCGCTGGGCTACAGCCCGGACCTGTTGCGGCAGGCGGATTTCCCGCCGGAGGACGCGCTTTGGGCGGCCGGGCGTCCGCTGGTCGTGCACTACGGCCGGACCGACCCGATCAAGAACGCGCCCAGGGCGATCCAGGCCTTCCGGCTGGCCCTGGCCGGGGAGTCGCGGCTGCGGGAGAGCCGGTTGCTGGTGCGCGCCGCACCGCACCACCTCGGGCACACCGCCAACCTGCGCTACCTGGAGCAGATCGAGGCCGAGGCGGCGCTGGCGAACAAGGAGCTGGGCGCGGAGGCGGTGCGGGTGGTCCAGGTCAACGACGTGGCGGCCACCTTCGGCGCCTACGCGCACGCCGACGTGCTGGTGGCCAACTCGGTGGTCGACGGCCAGAACGTCGGGCCGTTCGAGGCGGCCATGCTCAACGACCGGCTGCGGATCGTGCTCTCGGAGAACGCGGGCGCGGCCGAGGTGCTGGGCGAGCACGTGCTGGTGGTCAACCCCTTCGACGTGGCCGAGCAGGCCGAGGCGCTGCGCCGGGCGCTGCTCACCAGCGCTGCCGATTCCTCGGCAGGGCTGCGCGCGGCCGTGGCGCCGCACACCTGGGAGTCCTGGGCCGACAGCGTGCTCGCGCTGCTCGCGGAAAGGTGAGGTCCATGCGACAGGACATCCGCCGCCTGGCGCCGGTGTCGGCGTTCTTCGCGCTGAGCGGCTTCACCCACGGCAGCTGGACGCCGCGGCTGCCGGGCATCGTGGAGCAGATCGGGGCCGACGTCGGCATCCTCGGCATCACGCTGACCGGGTCCAGCATCGGCATGATCATCGCGGCCTCGCTGGCCGGCCGGCTGTGCATGGCCTTCGGCGCGCGCCGGATGCTGGCGGCCAGCACGCTGCTGGTCTGCCTGATGCTGCCGCTGCTCGGCTCGGTCACCACCGTGGTGGCCTTCGGCATCGCGCTGGTCGTGCTCGGGCTTGGCATCGGCCTGCTCGACGTGGCGATGAACGTGGCCGCGGCCGCCATGGAACAGCGGCTCGACCGGCCGGTCATGTCGATCTTCCACGCGGCCCTGCCCATCGGCGGCGTGCTCGCCTCCCTCGCCGCCGCGCTGGCCGCCGCACTGAAGATCAGCCCGCAGGCCCACCTGCTGGTGGTGGGTGTGGTCGGCCTGGCCGTCACGCTGACCGCGCTGCGGGCCATCCCCAAGGACCTCACCGGCCAGCCGAAGCAGGACGCGGCCGGGCGCACCGGCCGGGCGCCGTTCCGCCTGCCCGCGCTGTGGCTGCTGGCCGGGGTCGCGCTGTGCTCGGTGATCGCCGAAGGCACCGCCGGCAAGTGGTCCGCGTTGTTCCTGGTGGGCGACCGGGGTGTGTCCGAGGGCGCGGCCGCGCTCGCCTACACGGTCTTCGCCGCCTCGATGATGGTGGCCAGGCTGTTCGGCGAGCAGGTGCGCAACCGGTGGAGCGCGGCCCGGATCCTGGTCTGCACCAGCGTGATCGCCGCGTTCGGCCTGCTGAGCGCGGTGCTGGTGCCCTCGGCCCTGGCCAGCTACCTGGGCTTCGCGCTGGCCGGGGTCGGCCTGGCCTACGCCTTCCCGGTGGCGCTCGCGATGGCGGGCAAGGCAGGCCGGGACAACGGCGGCGACGGGGCACGCGAGATCGGGTTCGTCACCACGGTGGCCTACTGCGGCTCCTTCGCCGGATCGCCGCTGGTCGGCGGCATCGCCCAGGTCAGCAGCCTGGCGGTGGCGTTTGTGGTGGTGGGACTGCTGGCCGCGCTGATCGGCCCGCTCGGGGCGTCGGCCCAGGCCGTGCTCGGGAAGAAGAAGCAGCCTGAGCCGACCGCCCGCTAGGGCGCGAAGGCGAGCTTGCCCGCGCCGTAACCGCTGCCGGGTCCCAGGGCGAGCAGCTCGAAGGCCGACTGGGACTCGGTGAGCGGGAAGACGTCGGTGACCAGCTCTTCGCAGGGCAGGCCGCGGATCAGCTCGATCGCCGCCGGGAACACCTGGGCGTGGTAGTCGCAGCTGCCGATCAGGCTGACGCAGCGACCGGTCAGGTCGAAGGGCCGGACCGTGGCGGTGGCCGCGGTGTCGCAGCCCAGCAGCAGCACCCGCCCGCCGTCCTGCACCGTGCGCAGACCCGGCTCCAGCAGCGAGCCGGTGGTGTCCACCACGACCGTCGGCGGCGGGGACGCTGACTCGTCGAGCTCGGCCAGCGGGGTCAGGCCGGTGACCGCCTCGGCCAGCTCACGCCGGTACGGATCGGGTTCGACCAGGCTGACCCGCGCCGCCCAGCGGACCGCGAGCAGCGTGGAGAGCACGCCCATCGGGCCGCCGCCCAGCACGACCACCCGGTCCGCAGGGCCGACCGCGGCCGCGCACAGCCCGGTCAGCACGCAGGCCAGCGGCTCGATCAGCACGCCGCGCCGGTCCGGCACGTCGGCCGGCAGCGGGTAGAGCGCCTGGTCCTCGACGGTGAGCAGCTCGGCGAAGGCGCCGTCCCGGCCGACACCGATCTCCAGCGCCGACTTGTTCGCGCAGTGGCTGCTCTCCGCGCGCAGGCACCGGTCGCAGCGGCCGCAGGACTGGGTCGGGTCCAGCACCACCCGGTCGCCGGGCCGCAGCCTGCTCACTCCCTCGCCGACCTCGGTCACGACGCCGACCGCCTCGTGGCCGAGCACCCGTGGCGGCTCGCAGTGGTAGCGGCCGAGGTAGATCGCCCGGTCGGTGCCGCAGACCCCGGCCAGGGTGGGCCGGAAGGTCACCTGGCCCGGTCCAGGCGCGGGCGGGGCGGCCCGCTGTTCCAGCGCCAGCTCACCGGGTCCGCGGAACTGCAGAACATCCATCTTGTCCGTGCCTTTCAGAGAGAGGTGAGGACGCGGTCCAGCCGGTCGCAGATGAGGTCCGCCTCCTCGTGGGTCAGGATCAGCGGCGGGCGGATCTTCACCACGTTGCCCAGGCCGTACCGCGAGGAACGCAACAGCAGGCCGTGCTCCCGGCCTTTCCGGACGATCTCGTTGGTCAGCGCGGGCGAAGGCGTGCCGTCCTGGTCGACCACTTCAAAACCGATCATCAGGCCGACGCCGCGAATGTCGTCGACGCACCGGTGCCGATTCCGGAGTTCGGTCAGCCTGCGCAGGATGTGCGCGCCGACCGCGCGCACATTCGCCAGGAAAGCCTCGTCGTCCACCACGCTCAGCACGGCGTTCGCCGCCGCGGCGGCCAGCACGTTCGCGCCGGAGGTGAAGGAGAGGTATTCGGTCTCCAACGGCCCCAGTTTGGGATCGGAGAGCATTGCGGCCACCTGCGCGCCGCCGCCGAGACCCTTGCCAATGGTGATGACATCCGGTTGCACGCCAAAGTGCTCGGCGGCGAACATCCGGCCGGTCCGGCCGATACCGGTCTGGATCTCGTCGAAGATGAGCACGATGTCGCGTTCGTCGCAGAACTCGCGCAACCGGGCCAGGTAACCCTCCGGCGCCACCACGTTGCCGCCGTTGCCAGTGATCGGCTCGACGATGACCGCGGCGACACTGCCGGAGCTGGCGAACTCGATGAAGTCGTCGATCCGGTTCACGCACATCAGGCCGCAGGTCTCCCGCCGCTGCCCGTAGAAACAGCGGTGGCAGTACGGATCCGGCACGATCAGTCTGCTGATCCCCACCTCGGGGAAGGGCGCGCGGCGGAAGGCGTTCCCGGAGATCGCGGTGGTGGCCATGGTCTGGCCGTGGTGGCCGCGGAACAGGCTGATGATGTCCCGGCGGCCGGTGGCTCGCTGGGCCAGTTTGATCGCGCCCTCATTGGCGTCCGATCCGCTGGCCACTTTCAGGTGCACGCGCTGGATGTTCTCCGGTGACACCGCGACGAGTCTGCGCACCAGATCGTTCACCGGGTGGTTCTGGAACGACGAGGACGCGTGCACCAGCAGTTCGGCCTGCTGCTGAATCGCCTTGACCAGTGCGGGATGGCGATAACCGATGCTCAGGTTGAAAGTGCCGGCGGCGCAGTCGAGATATTTGTTCCCCTCGGCGTCGCAGGCGTAAACACCCTCCCCGTCGACGATGGTGACCGTTCCGACGCTATAGGAGTACAACTCCCTGACGTCGCCCACCAGATTGGTAGCCATCGAACCTCCTCTTGGCTGACAGAGGAAATTCTATGGACGGGTAAGAGTGGTTGCGAATAAAGGAATTCAGCGCAAACCGAGCAGTCGTGGCAGCTCGCGCATGTCCTCGAACTCGATGGTGCGCTCTCCGGTGAGCGCGCCCGGCGGCACCAGTTCGGTGCGATAGCCGAGCACCGTCATGCCGGCCGCCCGCCCGGCGGCGACGCCTGCCGGGCTGTCCTCGACCACGGCGCAGCGGCCGGGTGGCACGCCCATCTTCTTGGCGGCGTGCAGGAAGAGGTCGGGCGCCGGTTTGCCGTGCTCGACCTCCACCGCGCTGAAGATCCGGCCGTCGAACCGGTCGGCCAGCCCGGTGATGCCCAGCGTGGTGGCCATCTTCTCCGGGGTGCCGCTGGAGGCGACGCAGGTAGGCACCCCTGCGGCGGCGATCCCGTCCAGCGCCGCCACCACGCCCGGCACCGCGGTGAGGTCGCGGCGGAACCGGTCCCGGTAGCGCTCGTGCAGCCCGGCCAGCCAGTCCGCGCCCAGCGCCCGGCCCACCTGCCGCTCGATCTCGGCCAGCATGTGCTCGTCCGACTTGCCGAGGAACCGGCCGGCCACCTCCGCCGGCGTCAGCGGCCACCCGGTCTGGGTGATCAGCTCCGCCTCGACCTGGACGCAGAGCCGCTCGCTGTCCACCAGCACGCCGTCGCAGTCGAAGATCACCAGGTCGAAGTGGCCGTTCACCGGTCCAGGTCACCGCCTCGAAGTAGGTCGCGGGCCGCGGCCGCGATGTGCCCGGCCGAGATCCCGGCCAGGTCGAGCTGTTCGGCAGGCGAGGCGGAACCGGGCATGGTCCGCACCGCCAGGTGCCGGGCACGATACGTGATCTCCTGCTCGGCCAGTCCTTCGAATATCGCCGCGCCGAGCCCGCCCTCGGGCCGGTGGTCCTCGGCGACCACCAGCTGCCCGCCGGTGGCGGCCAGCGCCCGCCGGACCGCGGCCGTGTCGCAGGGCTTCACCGAGTAGAGGTCGAGCACCCTGGCGTGAATCCCTTGCGCGTCAAGGGTGTCCGCCGCCTCCAGCGCCTCGTGCACGGTCACTCCGGCCGCCGCGAGCACCACCGAGTCCCGCTCGTCCGAGCGCGGCGTCTTGGAGCCGCCCACCGGGAACTGCTCGTCGCTGCCGTACAACACCGGCCGGGCGTTCCGGGTGATCCGCAGGTAGCAGATGCCGCCGGTGTCCAGCGCGGCCTTGGTCAGCGCCCCCGCGGAGACCGCCTCACTGGGGTAGAGCACCACCGAGCCGTGGATCGCGCGCATTGCGGCGAGGTCCTCCAGCGCCATCTGGCTTGGCCCGTCCCTGCCGATCTCCACCCCGCCGTGCGAACCGGCCAGCACCAGCCGCGACCGCGAGATCGCGGCCATCCGGACGAAGTCGTAGGCCCTGCTCAGGAACGCGCCGTAGGTGGAGACCACCGGGGTGAAACCGCGCGCGGACAGGCCGATCGCGGTGCCCAGCATCTGCTGCTCGGCGATGTAGGTCTCGATGAACCGGCCGGGGTGCCGGGCGGCGAACCGGTCGGTGCGCATGGACACCGTCACGTCGCCGTCGATGACCACCACCTCGGGGCGCTCGCCCAGCTCGGCCAGCGCGTCCCCGAAAGCGTCCCGGATGGCGACCAGGTCGCCGACGGCGTAGCGGGGGAGCCGGACCTCGGTCCGGGCGGGCGGCGGCTGGGCGGGCTCGCGCGGCGGCGGCGGTCCGGTCAGCCGGACCCGCTCCGGCGGTTCGATCAGGGCCAGCGCGCGGCGTGCGGTGGCCTCGTCCAGGGCCGCGCCGTGCATCTCCGCGCGGTGGGTGATCTCGTCGAAGCCCTGGCCCTTCACCGTGCGCGCGACGATGGCCAGCGGCTCGGCGTTGGCGCCGGCTTGGGCGAGCGCGGCGTCCACCTGGTCGAGGTCGTGGCCGTCCACCTCGGCGACCTGCCAGCCGAAGGCGCGCAGCCGGGCCGCGTAGGTCTCGGCCGGACTCCGGTGCGGCACCGGCCCGGACTGGCCGTAGCCGTTCACGTCGATGATCGCGGTCAGGTTGGCCAGCCCATGGATCGCGGCCTTGTCGAAGGCCTCCCACATCGAGCCCTCGGCCAGCTCGCCGTCCCCGCACAGCACCCACACCCGGTACGGGCGGCGGGCCAGCCGCGCGGCCAGCGCCATGCCGACCCCGATCGGCAGTCCCTGGCCGAGCGAGCCGGTGGCCACGTCCACCCACTGCAGGTCGGGCGTCGGGTGGCCCTGCAACCGGGAGCCGCGCTGGCGGTAGGTGGACAGCTCCTCGACCTCGATCGCGCCCGCCGCGGCCAGCACCGAGTACCAGAGCCCGGAGACGTGCCCCTTGGACAGGACCAGCCGGTCGTTGTCCGGGTGCGCGGGATCGGCCCAGTCGTAGCGGAAGTGGCGGCTCATCAGCGTGGCGACCACATCGGCGCAGGACATCGCCGAGGTCGGGTGCCCCGATCCGGCCGCGGTGCTGGTGCGGATCGCGTCCGCGCGGAGCTGGTTGGCGAGCCGGCGCAATGCGGTCCTGGTCACTTCACGGCCTGCGAGCTCGGTCATCTCGGGTCTCCTCCCTCGGCCAGGCCGAGCAGTGGCCCGCACCGCCTGGCGATCTCCGGTCCCGGCGCGCGCGGACCGACGTGCTCACAGGTGGCCGCGCCCGCGACCGCACCCACGACGGCGGCCTTCGCTGGGGTGAGTCCGGCGATCCGGGCGGCCACGTAGGCGCCGTGGAAGGCATCGCCCGCGCCGGTGGAGTCGACCACCCTGGCCGGGGCCGCAGGCACCTCCTCGACCCGGCCGTCCGCCTCGGCGACCACCGAGCCGCGCGCGCCGAGGGTCACCACCACGACCTCGGGGCCGTCGGCCAGCAGCTTGCGCGCGGCATCCTCGATCACCTCGGTGCCGGTGAACCGGACGGCCACGTGCTCGGGCACGATCAGCTCGTCGATGTCAGCCAGCGCGGCGCCGAGCCAGTCGGCGTCCTCGGCGTCGGCGAAGGTACGCACCCCAAGTCCCTTGGCGGCCGCCAGCCCGTACCGGCTGAACTCGGCTTCCCTGCCGTCGGAGAAGAAGGCGTGGCAGCGGCGCAGCAGGCTTGGCGGCAGTTGGGTGTGGTCCGGGGTCAGCGCCGGGCTCTTCTGGGTCACGATGGTCCGTTCGCCATTTCCGTCCACCACCACCGCGGCGAAATGGTGGTCGGCGCCCGGCACCAGAATCGAGCCCTCGACCGCGCAGCCGTGGTCGAGCAGGAAACGGCGGTGCTGTTCGCCGTCGGGATCCGCGCCAAAACGGCCGACGAAGTTGGTGCGCAGGCCCAGCGCGCTCATCACCAGGCAGGCGTTGGTCGCCTCCCCGCCGACCGCCCTGGCCAGCTCGTGCGCCACCTGCTTGTGGCCGGGGTTGAGCGCCGCGCCGATGCGCAGGGTGTAGTCGATCGTGGCATTTCCGACGACCACCACGTCGTAGCGCGTTTCCGGTGGACTCGTCATGGAAAGCACCCTGCCGGAGCGGGCGGAGAGCGCGCAAACACGTCGATTCGCCTTACGCTCGCCGGGTGCGCGTCCTCCATTGCCCCGATCCCGTCGAGTCGGTCACCAGCGGCCAGCGCCTATTCCTGGCCGGTCCTTCACCACGGAACTCCACCGCGTCCTGGCGCGATGAGGCCTGCGCCCATCTGCGAAGGGTCCAGTTCACCGGAGTGGTGCTGCACCCGCAGTCCCGGCCGGGCGAACCGGCCGTTCCGGTCGAGGTGCAGTTGCGCTGGGACTGGCTGGCCGGCGCGCACGCCGACGCGATCGTGTTCTGGATTCCCCGGGTTATGCCGGAACTGCCCGGCCTGACCTCGAATTTCGAGTTCGGCCTCTGGGCCCGTTCCGGCAAGGCGGTGCTGGGCGCGCCGCCGGAGGCCGCCGAGATGGCCTATCTCCGCGGCACCGCCGAGCTGTTCGGCGTGCCCCAGGCCGACACCCTGCCGGACGCACTCGACCAGGCGCTTCTGGTGCTTGCTGCCTAATCCGCGAGCCGGTTCGCTTCGAGATAGGCGATATCCCGCTCGTAGAGCAGGTGGTGGCCGAGCTCGAGCACCCGCTGCTGCGCGGGATCGCCATTCCGGGCCCGGGTCACGATGAACTCGACCATTTCCCGAAGTCGCCGGACGGCTGTCGCGGCCACCTCGCCCGGAGTGATCCGGTCCATTCCGTAGGCCGTCACGAACAACGCCAGCCGCCTGCGCTGTTCCGCGATACCTGGATAGGGCACATCGGGATTTTCCGGGTCGGTCAGCGGCACGAACCGGTAGGCCGTGTACGCCAGATCCCACACCCTCGGACCGGGGGAGATCGTGTCGAAGTCGATGACCCCGGAAAGCCGATCTCCCTCGAACATCAGGTTGTACGGGGCGAAATCGTTGTGACACAGCACTTCCACCGGTTCGTGCGCGGGCAGTTGCCAGACCGCGTCTTCCGGTGGCCGGAAGTCGACGGTGGCCTCGTGGTAGTCGCGCAGCAGCTCCGCGACCGCGATGAGGGTGCGATCGCTGAGCACGTGCGCGGGCAGCGGGTAGTGCGCCACCGCGCCCGGCAGCAGGCTGATCACCTCCCGGCCCTGCTCATCCAGGCCCAGCGCTTCCGGCGCGCGGTCGAACCTGCGCCGCCGCAGGTGGTCGAGCAGCGCGTGCACCGAGGGCGTCCACGGCCCGGCGGCCCGCCGGACCGTGTCACCCACTTTCACCACGCTGGTCATGTTGCCGCCGGTCAGGATTTCTTCCACGAGCGCCACCCTAACTATTCTTCCGGCGGGGTCTCTAGCCGACGGTTGATCTCCTTCCACGCCTCCGCGTAGTACTGGGCGAGTTTGGCCACCGGATCGGAACAATGCGCGGGCAGACCGTCGATCGCGCCGTACAGGCTGTGCAGCGCACCGGCTTGCAGGTGAATCCAGCGCAGCAGCGTCCGGCCCGAACTGGTCAGCCGCAAACTCGGATCACTGTTCATGCTCTGCACGATCGCCCCGATCCGCGCCAGCCGCGAAGAATCCTCCTCCGCCGCCGCGGCCGCCGACCCGGCGGGCTTGCGCCGGGCAACCGGATCCTCACCCCGGTTCAGCCGCATCCGCACATCGCGCGCGGTGGACAGCGAAATCCCGGCCTCCTTGGCAATCTGCCGCAACGAGGCGTCCGGGTTGTCCCGGACAAACCGGGAGGCGCGAATCCGGCCGGCCGCCGGACTGATCGGCCGGACCCGGCCATCCGCGCCGATCCGGGTGTTCGACTGCGCAATATCGGGATTCGAACGGGCCCGGATCGTGGCCACCGTGCGCGGGGACAGTCCGGTGGTGCCGCCGACCACCCGATCCGACCATTCCGGGGTGGCCGCGATGATCCGTTCCGCCGCGGCCCGCCGATCGGCCAGGGTCAGCGGCAAGCCGTGCATGGTGTTGAGCCGCACGGCCAGCACAAATGCTTCCGCTGCACTGCCTTCGAAGAATTCCGCCTCGATCTCGGTCCGCCGCAGCAGGATCGCGGCCCGTACCCGGTGCACGCCGTCGATCACCCGCAGGGACGGCCAGTGCACCAGAATCGGCGGCAGCGCGGCCGCCGAACTGGCCAGTTTCGCCACGTGCTCGGCATCGGCCCCGGCCGACCGCGGCGAATCCCGCAAGCTCAGACTGCTGATCGGCACGATCCGAGTGCGGCCACCATCCCGGACCGTACTCGTCAAATGTTCCGCTCGCTCCAGTTGCCCGACGTCGTCCTGCACGCAGACCGCCTCCCCAGCGCCGTCTCGTGTGGCCTAACCGCTAGCAGAAAGAACGTTTGCGCGACAGCCCCAAGTGCATCCCCAGTTCTGATCTCCCCAACAGAGCCGGTCCGAAACCGAACCGTGATAAGAACCAGACGTAACCTACCCGCCAGGCCACTGTCAAGACTGGTTACGGTGATCGGGTTTGGCCGAGATCAGCAACGAATGGCCCGTATCCAGCGGGTTTCGCGTGTGCATGAATTTAGTCCGGCACGTCATTGGCGACACCGGACAACTAAGCCGCACCCCGGATGACCTCCACCAGGCTGGCGAAGCTGGCCGAGCCGAAGCCAGCCGCGACACCCCGCGCGGTCAGCGACTCCACCAGCCGCGGCAACGCCGGATCCAGCCCGCGCTCCTCGCTGGCCCGCACCAGGTTCGCCATCAGCGGCCAGTCCAGCTCCAGCCACTCCTGCTCGCCCGGATACGCACCGTGATCCACCTGTTCTGCGTAGTCGGCGACAACTTCGGAGACGGTGCCGCGCAGCCACCGGGTGAGCATCGGCGTCACCGCGCCGGCCTGCACCCCGTCCGCGGTGAGCAGCGCGGCGGTGTGCAGGTAGCCGATGAGCGTGGCCCAGGCGAAGTTCAGCAGCGCGATGTCGTAGAGGGCCGCCGTACCGGGATCCGCGCCGAGGTAGGTCGCGTTACCCAGCCGGTCCAGCGCCGCCCGGTGCTGCTCGAACACCGCCGCGTCCCCGCTGTAGACCAGCTCCGTCTCCGGCCTGCCCACGTGCTCGGGATGCGCCATCAGCGCCCCGTCGAGGTACCGCCCACCCCTGGCCGCCACCCGCGCCGCGGTCTCCCGCGCCTGCGCGCTGGTGCCCGAGGTGAGGTTGACCAGGTCGCGCCCACCAAGGTCCCGCGCCAGCAACGCCCACAGCTCTTCGTGGTCCGCCGCGCACACCACCACCAGCCCCGCGTCGAAGGAGTCGCCTGCCACCACTCCCAGCGCCCCGGCCAACCCGGCCCCACGGGCATTGATCCCCACCACCGCAACCTGCTCCACGCGTCCTCCAACCTACAAAACGTAACCTACGTTCTGTAGGATAAGCACATGGCAGACCAACGCCTCAACCGCCAGGACCGCCGCAGGCAACTCCTGGACACCGCCACCGAGATCATCGCCACCGAGGGCGCCAGCGCCCTGACCCTGGTCCGCCTCGCCGAACGCGCCCGCGTCTCCCGCCCCGTCGCCTACGACCACTTCACCACCAGAGAAGGCCTGCTCCTGGCCCTGTACCGCGACTACGACGAGCAGTTGAGCGAGTCCATGCGCGCCGCCAGAACCCGAGCAGGCTCACTCCACCAAGTGGCCACCGCGGTCGTCACGGCCTACGTAGACGGCCTGCTCGCCGCAGGCCCCGAATGCGCGGAGATCAAAGCCGCCCTCTCGGGCCACCCGGAAACCCGCCACTTCCGCCACCAGTCGGAACAGCTGTACCGGGACGAGCTCCGAGCAGCCTTCCGCCCCTTCGCCCCAGCCACCCCACCGATCATCACCGGCCTGTTCCACGCCCTGGACGGCCTGGCCACCGCGGCAGCCGAGGGCAGGACAACCCGGGCCAAGGCGGTAACGGCGGCGGTCACCATCGTGGTCAGCACGCTGCGCGCGGCAGCGGGTCAAGGCGGCGGCAGTCCCCGCCCCGCCGCGAGTCGTAGTACTGCCGCACCAGCGACAACAGTGACGGCCGCGGCAGGGCGACCCGAGCGAAGTGACGCACCAGAACAACCGGAAAAGCGCCAGCAATCACCAGGCTGAAGAGAGAAGACCAAGACGAGCGGGAAACCACAGCCGCACCCCCGCAAAGCGAGCGAGGACCCGTGGCGACACCCCCACAAAGCGAGCGAGGACCCGTGGCAACACCCCCGCGAAGCGAGCGGAGAACCACGGCAACACCCCCGCGAAGCGAGCGAGGACCCATGGCAACACCCCCACAAAGCGAGCGGGGAACCGCCGCGACACCCCCACGAAGCGAGCGGAGAACCACGGCAACACCCCCGCGAAGCGAGCGAGGACCCATGGCAACACCCCCACAAAGCGAGCGGGGAACCGCCGCGATACCCCCGCGAAGCGAGCGGGGGTCCGGGGGCAGAGCCCGCCGGGCGGGGTCCGGGGGTCGCACCCCCGGTGTGATGAATGGAGTCGCCCCGGCGAAGCGCGCAGCGCGAGCAGGGGCGACCCAGTCGACGGAATGGGGCCGGTGGGAGTCGAACCCACACTGGCACGGACCTAAACCGTGTGCCTCTGCCAATTGGGCTACGGCCCCGTCGGCGTACAGCCTAACCGGCGACACCTGCCGGGTGGAGGCGGACTGGGTGACGCGGCGTGGCGGGTTGGGGCTACCGTGATCCCGCGTCAGACATTCGTCCTGCGAGGAGGGACCTGTGGCTCGGGATCCGGAGAGCATTCAGCGTGACATCGAGCAGGCGCGGGACTCGCTGGCCGCGACCTTGGACGAGCTGGCGGTGCGGGCGAATCCGAAGAAGTTCGTGGATGAGTCCAAGGCCGCGGTGAAGTCCAAGCTGGACGATCCGCGGATCAAGTACTCCTTGATCGCCTTTGGGGTGCTGGTGGTGCTCGCGCTGGTGCGCAAGATCTTCCGCTGAGGGACGGGGCCTGCTGCCGCGGGTCAGTTGAGCAGCGGTAGCAGGGCCTGTTCCAGGAGCTTGTCGACGAACGCCTCGTCGATGGGCTCGCCGGTGAGCATCAGGCGGTAGGTCAGGGTGGCGCCTGCCAGCTCGTTCACCATGCCCAGCGGCGCGTGCCGGTTGATCTCGCCGCGTTCGGCCCCGCGTTCCAGGATGCGGCGCAGCATGCCGCGCTGGCCGGTGAGGAAGCTGTCGCGGAAGGCGGTGGCCAGTTCGGGTTCGTGCGGGAGCTCGCCGACCAGGGCCTGGGCCGCTTTGCCGGAGGGGCCGGTCAGGAAGTCGACGTAGCCCAGCAGGAACTCGCGCAGGTCGCCGGCGACCGAACCGGTGTCGGGTTCGGGGACGCTGCGGCTGACCAGTTCGTTGCAGGTGTCGATGACCAGTTCGAGCTTGGACTCCCAGCGGCGGTAGATGGTGGCCTTGCCCGCCTTGGCCCTGGCCGCGACCGCGTCCATGGTCAGCGCGCGGTAGCCGACCTCGGCCATCACTTCCAGGGTGGCCTTGCGCAGGGCGTCGTCGCGGGTCGCGTCGCGCGGTCTGCCCCGGGGCGCTCCACCTGCTTCCTTGGCTCGGCTGCTGCCGTGCAACTCCTCAGTGCCTGGCGCAGTCGCCAAACCTGCCCCCTCTCACCGCCGCCGACGCCCGTGTCGGCGACGTGACCGCCCGTGTCCTGCCATCCTAGGGCCGGGGCGCGGCCTGGGGTGTCAACCGGTCGTCCGAAGTGGAAGGTCAGCCGGTGTTGGTGGTCGCCTGCGCGCCTTGTTCTTCCGCTTCTTCCACTTCCTCGCCGTCGGGCTGGGTGGGCTCCCCGCCCACCGGGGTCAGGCCGTGCCGGGCGTGCAGGTAGGCCGTGGTGAAGGCGAAGGCGTCGCCGTCGAGCAGGTGCACCGCCCTGCTGGGGATGCCGGGGGCGATCCGTTCCAGGATCTGGTCCGCCTGGTCGCGGGCGGCGATCAGGCCTGGCGCGGTGGCCGCCTCCTCCAGCTGGCCGTACCGGACCGTGACGGTCCAGTCCTCGCCTTCGGGCATGTAGTCGACGGTGATCGGTGTGTGGTCCATTGACGCCTCCCGCTCGGCCTCGTCCCATGGTGAGAGACCTGGCGGGGACGCGCATGACGGGTTGGCGGCTGACATCCCCCAGACGGCCGTACTCACTCGTCCGAGTGGACCTGGCTTGCCTGTGTAACCCGAGCGGGGGCCGGACAGATATCCCGGGCAACGGCGCGGTTCCGGTCGAGGTCCCGCCATGGTCGAGCAGGGGCAGCGCGACTGTGGCGGGGCTGCTCGCCGCCTGCTGCCGGCTTCCCGTGTCGAAGGGGCATGCGGGAGGTGCGGGCGGCTCCCGGTCGACGCGGAATCGGGAGCCACCCGCAACACTCACGCCGGCACTGGGGCGAGCCGTCCGGAACGGTCCATCCGGTGCACGGCGAGCGTGCCGAGCAGGCCCAGCACCAGCAGCGTCAGCCACGGAATCGCCGGTGTCCCAGCGGATCTGGCCAGGTCGAGCGCGCGGCCGGCGACCAGGTTGCCGATGGTGATGCCGATGCCGGACAGGGTGCTGTACAGGCCGTAGTGCGTGGCGACCAGCCTGCCGCCGGAGAGCGCGGCGATGGTGTCCATCTCGAACGGGTAGGTCACCACCGTGCCCACCGTGAGCAGCAGCGTGGTCAGCAGCAGCACCGGCAGCCACAGGCCGGGGCCGCCCTGCTGCTGGGGGTCCAGCAGGCCGGTCAGCAGTGGCGGCAGGAACGCGCCGGTCATCAGCGCCAGCCCGAGCGTGATGCACCGGGCCGGGCCGTAGCGCGCCCGGCACCAGGCGGTGATCCGCAGCTGGCCGAGCACCGCGACCAGCCCGGACACCGCGAACAGCGCGCCCACGCTGGCGGTGGCGGCCAGCTCGCTGCCCGCGATCGCCCTGACCTGCAACGGCAGGGTCAGGTAGATCTGGAAGGACAGCACGTACGAGCCGATCATGGCCACCGAGAACAGCAGGAACGGCCGGTTGCGCACCGCCTCGCCGACCCCACCGAGCACACTGCCGCCGCCACCGGGGGCCGACCGCGCGGGCAGCTCCCTGACCTGCAAAACGGTCAGCACGGCGAAGACCACCGCGGCGACCAGGCAGGTCAGCGAGAAGGCCACCCCGGTCAGCAGCAGCCCGATCAGCGGCCCGATCAGGATGCCCACCTGGTAGAAGACGTTGAACAGCGCGAACGCCTCCACCCGCCGCGCACTCGACTCCGCGGTCAGGTAGGCCCTGGAGGCCGGGTTGAACAGCGCCCCGGCCAGTCCGGTGGCGGCGGAGGCGGCGATCAGCGCGGGCAGGCTGTCCACGAAGCCGAGCAGCCCGAACCCGACCGTGCGCAGGGACAGTCCCGCGATGATCATCGGCTTGTAGCCGAACCGGTCGGCCAGCGCGCCGCCGAAGAGGAACATGCCTTGCTGGGACAGGTTCCGCACGCCGAGCACCAGCCCGACCAGCCAGGCGGCCAGGCCGAGACCGCCGGAGAGGTGCGCGGCCAGGTAGGGCATCAGCATGTAGAAGCCCAGGTTGATGGTCAGCTGGTTGACCAGCAGCAGGCGGACCGGCCTGGGGAAGGACCGGTACTGGGTGAGGACCTGCATCACGGCGCTCCGGCCGGGTCGAGCGGGGCGGGGTCGAGCACGGTGCGGCAGCGGGTCCACGACGTCACCTCGGCCTCACCGGGGTGCGCGATCTCGGCCGGGCCGGTGGGCGGCGGGCCGTCCAGCAGGCCGTGCGTGTGGCAGTAGTCGTCGTTGAACACCGTGGTGTAGTAGCGCTGCGGGCCGTCCGGGAAGATCGCCGCGATCCGGGTGTCCGGTTCGGCGTTGCGGGCCAGCCAGCCCGCGACCAGCGCCACCGCGCCCACGCTCCAGCCGCCGGTGGCGAAGCTGGTCTGCGCCAGCGCCCTGCTGGCCCACACCGACTCGCCCGGCGCGACCCAGTGCACCTCGTCGAAGGCGGAGTAGGCCACGTTGCGGGGGTAGATGCTGGAACCCAGGCCGCGCATCAGCCTGCGGCGGGCGGGCTGGCCGAAGATGGTGGAGCCGATGGTGTCCACCCCGACCAGGCGCAGGCCGGGGCAGAACTCGCGCAGCACCCGCGACACCCCGGCGGAGTGGCCGCCGGTGCCCACCGAGCACACCAGCACGTCCACCCGGCCGAGCTGGGCCACCAGTTCCAGCGCCAGCGCCGAGTAGGCGGCCACGTTGTCCGGGTTGTGGTACTGGTCGGGGCAGTACGCGCCGGGGTTGGCGGCCAGCACCTCGGCCACTCGCTGCCGCCTGGCCTCCTGCCAGCCGCCGGTCGGGTGCGCTTCGCTGACCAGCTCGATCCGTGCGCCGTAGGCGGTGAGCAGCCGGTGCAGGATCGGTTCCATGCCGGGGTCGGTGACCAGGGTGACCGGGTGCCCGTAGGCGATCCCGGCCAGCGCCAGGCCGAGGCCGAGGGTGCCGCTGGTGGACTCGACGATCATCGCGCCGGGCGCCAGCTCGCCGCGGCGGCGGGCGCACTCGACCATGTGCAGTGCGGGACGGTCCTTCATGCCGCCGGGGTTGGCGCCTTCGAGCTTGGCCCAGAAACCGTTGCCGGGCTTGGCGAAGGGCTCGTCGATCCACAACACCGGGGTGTTGCCGACCGCGGCGCGCAGGTTCTGGCAGCGCGGCGCGCTGGTGAGCAGCTGGGCCGGGGACGTGCGGGCAGGAGGCAGCAGCAGATCCATGACGTGGTTCTTCCTCGGGAAAGAGGTACGGGTGAAGGCGGGTTACCGGCTGCTGCTCAGGTCCGGAACACGCAGTTGACGAGCTGGATCGATTGTCCACTATGGACAGATATCGGGACGGGACACCGGGTGGGCGCGGACAACACTTGCGGGGCAAGGGAAATCGGCGCGGTGACGGCCAGGTCGGGCAGGACCGGGATGTCGGTCAGCTGGTCGCCGCGGGGCAGTGCGAGGCAGAGCTCGTCGGTGCCGTCGTGGTGGTCACCGTCGCAGTCGTGCTGGCCGTGATCGGCGGTGGAACTGTTGTGTGCATGGGAATGCACGTCAGCGGTGTGCGCCACGAAGCACTCGCCACCGAGGTGGAGAGTGAGGTAGAGGACCCCGAGCAGCAGTGCCACCAAGGGTCGGGCCAGACGCACACCGCCAACGTACCGGATCTTCCGGCCGGGTCACGGGCCGGTCACGACGAAGGTTGTAGGCCTTCCGGGTTGTCTTCGGCGGCGAGCTCGTCCAGCGCCCTGGTGATCTCGGCCATCGGGTAGCCGGAGCGGAACGCGCGGGCGCCGGTTCCGCCGCGCTGCCAAGGCTTCGGGTCCGCCAGCGGCCGGTACTCCACACCCGCCGCGTCCAATCTGGACAGCTGCGCGCGGACCCGCTCCGGCTCCTCCGGCCAGCTCGACGGGGCGCCCGTCCAGGCCACCTCGGCCAGCGCGCACACCCGGGGGAAGGCGCGGTAGTCCAGCAGCCGGGCGTGCGGCAGGTACTCGCTCCACAGCTGCGCCTGCACGCCGATCACGTTGGCGTTCTCCGCCTCGGTGAAGGCGGCGGGGCGCGGGTCCAGCGCGGCCACGTCGGCCAGCCGCACCGGGCCGCCGATGGCCAGCGGCTCCCTCGGGTCGTCGTCGCTGTAGTAGTCGAGGTAGGTGGGGAACACCGGGGTGCGCACCACCTGGAACCCGGCGGCCGCGGCCTTGCGGGCCACCTCGTCGCCGCGCCAGGCCATCACGACCGAGTCCGGCCGCAACCCGCCGCTGCCGAAGGCCTCGTCCCAGAACACCGCGCGCACGCCCCGGCCGGCCAGCCGGTCGGCCAGCCGCCGCAGGAAGTCGCCGTGCAGCGCGGCCATGTTCGGCAGGCCACGGGACTCGCGGTAGGCCTGGATCTCCGGGTTGTCCTCCCACTGGCCGAGCGGGCACTCATCGCCGCCGAGGTGCGCGAACGGGCTGGGCAGCACCTCCAGCAGCTCGCCGAGCAGCTCGTCCACCACCTGCTCCACCGCGGGCAGCGGGGACAACAGGTTCGGGAAGATGCCCCAGGTGGTCTGCACCTCGTACTTGCCGCCGGGCACCGAGCCCAGCTCGGGCAGCGCGGTCAGCAGCGCGGAGGCGTGGCCGGGCACGTCCAGCTCGGGCACCACGGTGACCGCCCGCTCCTGCGCGTAGGCGCCGATCTCGGCCAGGTCCGCGCGGGTGTAGTAGCCGCCGTGCGGGGTGCCGTCGTGGCCGCTGTGCTCGGCGCCGTGGCCGAGCGCGGTGTGCGGCCGGTGGCTGGCCAGCTCGGTCAGCTGGGGGTAGCGGGCGCTCTCGATCCGCCAGCCCTGGTCGTCGGCCAGGTGCAGGTGCAGCCGGTTCAGCTTGTGCATGGCCAGCAGGTCGATCATCCGCAGCACTTCGCGCTTGGGCAGGAAGTGCCGGGACACGTCGAGCATCACCCCGCGCCAGTCGGTGGCCGGGGCGTCGGTGACCTCGCAGCAGCCCAGCTCCCACACCGTGCCCCTGGCCGCGGCGGCCCGCCAGGCCACCTCCGGCAGCAGCTGGCGCAGGGTGGACACGGCGTAGGTCGCGCCGGCGGTGGAACCGGCCACGATGTCCAGCCGGTCCGGCCGGACCAGCAGCTGGTAGCCCTCCGGGCCGTGCGCGGCCGGGTCAAGGGTGACCACCACCGACCCCGGCTCGGGCGTGCCGCGCTGGGGCAGCGGCAGGCGCAGGAAGGACAGCGCGCGGCGCACCAGGTCGGTGCTGCCGTCAGCGCCGGGACCAGCGACGATGCTGGTGCGCTCGGTGAAGGTGAAGGTGCCGGTGAGCCCACGCGCGCTCCGGGGGCGGGGCAACAGGGTGGCGAGTCGATCGGTCACAGGACACATACTTCACCAATTTCGGGGACACGAACCGCCCCAATTGGTGAACCGACAGGTTGTCGCGTTGTGTCGCCAGGTGGCGCGCACCCAGGGTGTTGCGCATGGCGAGCCTGCTCGACTGGTCCCTGATCGACGGGGCGGTCCCGGCCGTGCTGACCTTCGCCGGTGGCGCCGCCTTCGCCGTGCTGCTGGCCGATGGCCGCCGGATGTGGTGGCGGCGGATCGTGCCGCTGGCGCTGCTCGGCATGGTGCTGCTCGGCCTGTTGGTCGAGCTGGTGGTCAACCAGCTGTGGCGGCCGTTCGCGGACCGGCTGCCGACCAACGTGACGCTGTGGATCGCCGTGCTCGCCGGTGGCCTGGTGCTCGGCGTGTTCCGCGCACTGCCGCTGCGCTGGCCGGCCAGGGTCGGCATCGCGCTGGCGGTGGTGGTGCTCGCGGTGTGCGGGGCGGCCGATGTGAACCGGTTCTTCGGCCAGTTCCCGACCGTCGGGGCGGCGCTGGGCGGCGGGCAGGGCAGGACCGCGGACCTGTCCGAGGCGGCCAAGCCCGCCGCGAGCACCGTGGTGGTGCCGCCGGGCAAGGCGCTCAGCGAGGTGTGGCAGCCCCCGGCCGGCCTGCCCGCGCAGGGCACGGTCTCGGAGGTGACCATCCCGTCCTCGGCCGGGTTCGGCACCCGCACCGGCCGGGTCTACCTGCCCCCGGCCTACCAGGCCAGCCCCCGCCCCAAGCTGCCGGTGCTGGTGCTGCTGGCCGGTCAGCCGGGTTCCCCTACCGACTGGCTGGTCGGCGGCCAGCTGAGCACGACCATGGACAAGTACGCCGCGGAGAACAAGGGCCTCGCGCCGGTGGTGGTGCTGCCGGACCACCTGGGCAGCGAGCTGGCCAACCCGCTGTGCCTGGACTCCAAGCTCGGCAACGCCGAGACCTACCTGGCCAAGGACGTGCCGAACTGGGTCCGGCAGAACCTCCAGGTGGAGACCGATCCGCAGGCCTGGACCATCGGCGGGCTCTCCCAGGGCGGCACCTGCGCGCTGCAGCTGGCGGTGCGCGCGCCCGAGGTCTACCGCAACTTCATTGACATCTCCGGGCAGCGCGAGCCCTCGCTGAGCAACCGCAAGGACACCGTGAACGCGGCCTTCGGCGGGGACGAGGCCGCGTTCAAGAAGGTCAACCCGCTGGACATCCTGGCCACCGCGAAGTTCCCGAAGACCGCGGGCCTGATCGCCTCCGGCAACAAGGACGGCGAGTTCCGGCCGCAGCAGCAGGAGGTGCTCAAGGCCTGCCGCCGGGCCGGCATGCAGATGGACTGGCTGGAGCTGCCCGGCGCGCACAACTGGGTGGTGTGGCGGCCCGCGCTGGCGCAGTCCCTCCCGTGGCTGGCCCAGCACACCGGACTGACCCCGCGATGATCGGAGCCACAAGTGTCCACTGAGGACAGTCACGCGGATCGTCCGCCCGGGCCGCGCCGAGGAGCCCCGGTCCGGTTGGCGCACCAAGGAATGGCCGCGCTGCGCGGACTGCTCGGGCTGCTCGCGCACGCGCCGCTGACCCTGGTGTTCCTGGTGGCGCTGTGGACCGTCGGCGCGCTGACCGGCAGCCTGCTGGACGGGCCGCCGGACGAGCTGCTCCAGCAGGTCGGCATCGGCACCGGCTCGCTGGCCCACGGCCACTGGTGGGCGCCGGTGAGCAGCGCGCTGTGGTGCCTCGACCTGACCGGCTACCTGGCCAGTTCGGTGCTGCTGCTGGGTTTTGGCGCGGCGGGGGAGCGGCTGCTGGGCGCGGGGCGGACCGCGGTGCTGTTCCTGGCCGCGCAGGTCGGCGGCACCTTGCTGGGCATCGGGGTGGTCAAACTCGGCTCGCTGGCGGGCTGGCTGTGGCTGAACTTCCTGGACGATCCGGCGGAGCTGGCGCTGAGCCCGTCCACCGGCGCGGTCGGGCTGGGACTGGCGCTGAGCTCGCGGCTGCCCGCGTTGTGGCGCAGGCGGTTGCGGCTGGTGCTGATCGTCGCGCTGGTGACGCTGGCGCTGTTCTCCGGCTACGCCCAGGACGTGGTGCGGCTGTGCGGCGGGCTGGTCGGCCTGCTCGCCGGGGTGGCCATGTTCGGGCGGGTCGGCAAGACGCTGGGCGCGCCGTCCCGGTCCGAGACCAGGGTGCTGGTCGCGCTGCTGCTCGCGGCCTGCGCGCTGGGGCCGGTGTTCATGCTGCTCAACCCCTACAGCGCCGGGCCGCTGGTGGCGCTGGGCGATGTGCTGACCGCGCCCACCCCCAGCGCCGAGGAGGTGGCTGCGGTCTGCGCGGATCCGGAACTGGTCGAGCAGTGCCGGGAGCACCGGGCCAGGGCCAGTTTCGACGGGCTGCCCAGCGCGATCCTCTCCGTGCTGCCCGCGCTGTTCCTGCTGGTGCTGGCCGAGGGGCTGCGGCGGGGGCGGGTGCTGGCCTGGTGGTCGGCCACCGTGGCCAACCTGGCCCTGCTGGTCTGGTTCGTGCAGTCGGTGGTGGACCTCGCGCTGACCCCGGCCGAGGACATCGTCGGGCTGTCCCCGCACACCAAGGCGCAGCTGGTGTTCGACTCCTCGATGCCGCTGCTGCTGTCGGTGGCCATGCTGGCCGGGCTGATCGTCACCCGCAGGCAGTTCACCGTGACCGGGCCGCGCCGGTCCCGGCGACGGCTGCTGGCCTTCGTGGTGACCGCGTTCCTGTCCCTCGGCGCGTTGTACGTGCTCGGCGGATACCTGTGGCGGGACCAGTTCGACCCCCGGCCCAGCTTCGGCGACCTGCTGGCGGACGCGCCCTCGCGGTTCCTGCCGCCGGGTTACCTCGACCTGTTCCCGGTGCGGTTCATCGCCAACGGCGGCGCGGCCGAGGTGCTGTGCGAGTACCTGGGCGTGGTGTTCTGGCTGCTGGTGCTCGGCGGGTTCCTGGTCACCTTCTGGCGGGCCGCGCCGCCCACCGACGCGACCGCGGCCGCCCGCGCCCGCGAGCTGGCGGAGAAGTTCGGCGGTTCCACGCTGGCGCACATGACCACCTGGCCCGGCAACAACTACTGGTTCACCCAGGACGAGCGGGCCGCGGTGGCCTACCGGGTGGTCGCCACCATCGCGATCACCACCGGCGACCCGGTCGGCGAGCCGGCCGCGCGGACCGAGGCGGTGCGCGGGTTCGCCGACTTCTGCGCCCGCAACGGCTGGACACCCTGCTTCTACAGCGTCACCGAGCAGGTCAAGGAGGCCACCGGCGAGTTCGGCTGGAGCGCGGTGCAGGTGGCCGAGGACACCCTGGTGCCGCTGCCCGAGCTGGCCTTCACCGGCAAGAAGTGGCAGGACGTGCGCACCGCGCTGAACAAGGCGGGCAAGGCCGGGATCACCGCGGAGTGGTGGAGCTACCCCAAGGCGCCGCTGGCCATCACCGACCAGGTGCGCTCGATCTCCGAGGAGTGGGTGGCGGACAAGGGCCTGCCGGAGATGGGCTTCACCCTGGGCGGCCTCGACGAGCTCAACGACCCCGAGGTGCGCTGCCTGGTCGCGGTGGACGCCGACCGGACCGTGCACGGCATCACCAGCTGGCTGCCGGTGCACCGGGACGGGCAGGTGGTGGGCTGGACGCTGGACTTCATGCGACGGCGGGCCACCGGCTTCCGCGGCGTGATGGAGTTCCTGATCGCCTCGGCCGCGCTGAGCTTCCAGGAGGAGGGCGCGGAGTTCCTCAGCCTCTCCGGCGCCCCGCTGGCCAGGCTGGACCGCGGTCAGCAGCCCGGCGCGCTGCAACGGCTGCTGGACTTCGCCGGGCGGGCGCTGGAGCCGGTGTACGGGTTCCGGTCGCTGTTCGCGTTCAAGGCCAAGTTCCAGCCGACCTACCAGCCGCTCTACCTGGCCTACCCGGATCCCGCCGCTCTGCCGCGCATCGCGAACGCGATCAGCCGGGCATATCTGCCGAATATGGGACCTCGGCAGGGTCTACGCCTGGTGCGGAGGGTGTTGAGCCGTTAGTTTGCCGGGGTAACGAACCCGGCGAAAGGCGGCGACGTGCGATCCCTACGACCCTTGCGTGCGGCGGTGGTGCTGTGCGCCACGGCTGCGGTAGCCCTCTCCGGTGCGCCGGTCGCGCTGGCCGCTGATGCTGGTCAGAGCGGCAAACAGCCGACGCAGACCGGGTACGGCGGCGCGGTGTCCACGGTTGACGAGGACGCCACCAAGGCCGGGATCGAGGTGTTGCGCCGGGGCGGCAACGCGGTCGACGCGGCGGTGGCCGCGGCCGCGGCGCTGGGCGTGACCGAACCGTTCTCCGCCGGGATCGGCGGCGGCGGGTTCTTCGTCTACTACGAGGCGCGCACCGGGAAGGTGCACACCATCGACGGCCGGGAGACCGCGCCCCAGGCGATGAAGAAGGACTCCTTCGTCGAGAACGGCAAGGCCATCCCGTTCGAGGAGGCGGTCACCTCCGGGCTGTCCGTCGGCGTGCCCGGCACCCCGCTGACCTGGCAGCGCGCCCTGGACAAGTGGGGGCGCAAGAGCCTGGCCGAGACGCTGCGCCCGGCGATCAGGCTGGCCCGCGACGGGTTCACCGTCGACGAGGAGTACCGGGACCACACCTGGCAGAACGAGGACCGCTTCCGGGCCATCGCGCCCACCGCCAAGCTGTTCCTGCCCGGCGGCAAGCTGCCCGAGGTGGGCAGCACCTTCCGCAACCCGGAGCTGGCCGAGACCTACCGGGGCCTGGCGGAGAAGGGCCTGGACTGGCTCTACCGCGGTGAGCTGGGCCGGGAGATCGTGCACACGGTGAACCAGCCGCCGGTGGCCGAGGGCGCGACCATCAAGGTGCGGCCTGGCCTGATGGTGCCCGAGGACCTGGCGCGCTACCGGGCCGAGGACCGCGCGCCGACGAAGATCGGCTACCGCGGGCTGGACGTCTACGGCATGGCACCGCCGTCCTCCGGTGGCTCCACGGTCGGCGAGGCGCTAAACATCATGGAGCGGTTCCCGTTGTCCCGCAAGGACGTCAACGGGGCCACGCACACCTACCTGGAGGCCAGCAGGCTGGCCTACGCGGACCGGAACAAGTGGCTCGGCGATCCGTCCTTTGTGGACGTTCCGCTGAAACCGCTGCTGTCGGACAACTTCGCCAAGGACCGGGCCTGCCTGATCGACCCGAAGAAGGCCATGCCGCACCCGGCCCCGGCAGGCGACCCGCTCAAGCCCGGCGGCTGCAAGACCGCCGCGCCCGGCCCCGACCGCTACGAGGGCACCTCCACCACGCACCTGACCACCGCCGACGCCTGGGGCAACGTGGTGGCCTACACGCTGACCATCGAGCAGACCGGCGGCAGCGCGATCACCGTGCCGCACCGCGGTTTCCTGCTCAACAACGAGCTGACCGACTTCGACTTCGCGCCCCCGGCCGCCGGTCAGCCGTGGCCGGCGAACGCGCCCGATGGCGGCAAGCGGCCGCGCAGCAGCATGTCACCGACCATCGTGCTCAAGCACGGCAAACCGTTGCTGGCACTAGGTTCCCCCGGCGGCTCGACCATCATCACCACCGTGCTGCAGACCTTGGTCAACCGGCTGGACCTGGGCATGACGCTGCCGCAGGCGGTGGCCGCCCCCCGGCTCTCCCAGCGCAACCGGGCCAAGACCGAGGCCGAGCCCGCCTTCTTCAACTCGCCAAGGCGCGCCGAGCTGGAGGCCTACGGGCACCAGTTCGAGCTGCCGTCCACCACCTTCACCCCGAACCCGGAGATCGGCACCGTGGCCGCGCTGGAGTTCCTGGGCTGGGGCCGGATCCAGGCGGTGGCCGAACCCGTGCGCCGCGGCGGCGGCAGCGCGAAGGTGCTGTTCCCGGTCGGACACTGATCGCTAAGGTCGGGGGCATGGGCTTCTTCGACGATGAGCCGGATGTCGCTCCCGCCCCCGCGGCCGAGCCGCCCCGTCCCGAGCGGGCGGTGTGGCTCGGCCCGCCGGAGGACGTGCCAGGGGTGCTGGTGCCGCTGGACGCGGTGGTGACCAGGACGGCGAACGCGGTGGTGTTCCTGGTCGGGGCGCGGGCTTACCCGAACGGGTGCCAGGTCGAGGTGCGGGTGGCGGCGCGCCGGGACGGGCTGGCCGAGGACGCCTGGTGGGAGCTGCACGACGGGCTGTTCGGCGCGCACCGGCGGCGCTGGAACCGGGATCCGTCCACCGAGTCCGCGCCGCACTTCAGCGTGCGGCTGGCCGACGGGAATGAGGTCGCCGCGGTCGGGTCGGCTCCGGAGGAACAGCCTGCCGGGCCGTTGCTGGTGTGCAGCCCGGACGGTGGCACCGCGGACAGCGGCACGGTGGACTCGCACTTCCAGCTTTGGCTGCACCCGTTGCCCGCCAAGGAGTTCGAGCTGCGGGTGGAGTGGGCGAGCGCCGGGGTCAACACCACCGCTGCCGTGGACGGCGCGGCGATCGCGGCGGCGGCTGAGCGGGCGCAGCCCTACTGGTCCTGAAAGTCCTCGGGGTCGTCATCCGGTAGCGCCCAGGCCAGCAGCACAGTGGGCGCGGCGGCCAGCAGGGCCAGGTCCACGGCCAGCAGGACACCGGCGGTGCGGCCGAGGTCCGGGTCGCCGTTGCGGATCAGCAGGTAGGCGATCAGCGGCAGCAGGGTCAGCAGCCCGAGGCTGTAGCCAGCCAAGACCGCCTGGTCCCTGAGCTGGCGCTGGCGCTCGTCCAGGGTGGTGCTCATGGTCTCGGTGATCGCCGAGGTGAGCACGCGCAGCACCCGCCACACCGCCAGCCAGCCCCCGTACACCGTCAGCCACAGCGGCAGGAACAACCCGGTCTCGCGCGGGATGGTCAACAGGATCGCGATCAGCGCGACCGGGAACACCAGCCACAGCGCCACCAGCAGTCGTCGCCGGGACTGGGTGCGCCAGCGCGGCAGCATGCGGCTGTACTTCGCCGCCCGCCGCAGCTCGAACTCGGTGTACCGCTGCCGCAGGCTCATGCCCCGCCCCCTCGATAGACCTGCTCCGACAGCGGGGTGAACGGCTGCCGGCTGAACACCGCCTCCACCGGCAGCCCGAACACCTCGCAGATCCGGAAGGCCAGGTCCAGGCTCGGGTAGTGGTCGCCGCGCTCCAGCGCGCCGATGGTCTGCGGGTTGACCTCCACCGCTTCGGCCAGTGCGACCCGGGACAGGCCGCGTTCGGCGCGCAGCACCGGGAGCCGGTTGTAGATCGGCAGGTCCTTGCCCCGTCGCACTGGGCTCACGGGGCTAAGTCTGGCACAACCAGCTAGCTGGACAACTTGACAGCTTGTTGGGTTTTTACAACACTTCGCCGCATGAACACATCAGGGATGGCGGGAGTGGATCTCGGGCTGGAGGTGGATCGGCTCGGCAAGCGCTATGGCCAGCGGCGGGCGCTGGACGGGATGAGCTTCCTGGTGCGGCCCGGTGAGCTGTTCGGCTTCGTCGGCGGCAACGGCGCGGGCAAGACCACGACCATGCGGATCGTGCTCGGCGTGCTCACCGCCGACGAGGGTGAGGTGCGCTGGAACGGCGCGCCGCTGGGTTTCGCCGACCGCCGCCGGATCGGCTACATGCCGGAGGAACGCGGGCTCTATCCGAAGATGAAGGTCGGCGAGCAGCTGACCTACCTGGCCCGGCTGCACGGTTTCACCCCGAAGGCGGCCCGCCGGGAGACCGAGGAGTGGCTGGCCCGCCTCGGCGTGGCCGAGCGGCGGGACGACGAGGTGCAGAAGCTCAGCCTGGGCAACCAGCAGCGGGTGCAGCTGGCCGCCGCGCTGGTGTACCGGCCGATGCTGCTGGTGCTGGACGAGCCGTTCTCCGGCCTGGACCCGGTGGCGGTGGACGTGCTCAGCGAGGTGCTGCGGGAGCAGTGCGCGCGCGGTGTGCCGGTGTTGTTCTCCAGCCACCAGCTCGACCTGGTGGAGCGGCTGTGCGACCGGGTCGGCATCGTCCGGCAGGGCCGGATGGTGGCCTGTGGCACCGTCTCCGACCTCCAGCGTGCGGGGTCGGCGCGACTGGTGGTGGACGCGCCCTCGGCCGCGCCCGGCTGGGCCGACGAGATCCCCGGCGTCCAGATCGTGTCCACAGTGGACGGACAGACGGTGCTGGAGCTGGCCGAGGGCGTGGACGACCAGCTGGTGCTGGCCGCGGCGCTGCGCACCGGGCCGGTGCGCGGGTTCGGCCGCAGGCAACCGACTTTGACCGAGACCTACCGGCACATCGTCACCGAGGAGGCGGGCGCGTGAACACCCAGCTTGGACCCCTCCGCGGCGCCTGGCTGGTGGCCGGCCGCGAGATCAGCACCCGGATGCGCGGCAAGTCCTTCGTGCTCGGCACCCTGCTGATGCTGGCCATCGTCGGTGGCCTGGTCGGCTTCTCCGCGCTCGGCGGCACCAGCGAGCGCACCGCGGCGGTCACCGCGCAGAGCGCCCAGACCGGGGAGGCGCTGCGGACGCAGCTCCAGGCCACCGGCGGGAAACTGACCCTGCGCACGGTGGCCGATGCCGCCGAGGGCGAGCGCCTGGTCCGCGACGGTGACGTGGATGTGTTCCTGGCCAACGGTGCCGGGGTCTCCGCGGTGGTGGACCGGGACACCGACCGCGAGCTGCGCGGCGCGCTGGACGTGCTCGCGGTCAAGGCCGTGCTGGATCAAGCCGGGCGGGCGCCGGAACCGGCCCAGGTGCGCGCGCTGACCCCGGCCGACCCGGATCGCGGGTCCCGGCTGATGCTGGCCTTCGCCACCGCGATGCTGTTGTACTTCGCGCTGGTCGGCTACGGGGTGACGGTGGCCCAGGGCGTGGTGGAGGAGAAGAGCAGCCGGGTGGTCGAGCTGCTGCTGGCCGCGGTCCGGCCCTGGCAGCTGCTGGCCGGCAAGGTGATCGGCATCGGCCTGGTCGGACTGACCCAGCTCGCGCTGGTCGCCGGGGCCGGACTGACCGCCGCCGCCGCGTCGGGGGTGGTGACGCTGCCCGGGGGCACGGTGGGCACGGTCGCCGGGATGATCGGCTGGTACCTGCTCGGGTTCACCCTCTACGCCACGCTGTTCGCCGCGACCGGCGCGCTGGTCTCCCGGCAGGAGGACATGCAGTCGGTGATCACCCCGGTGATGATGCTGCTCATCCTGCCGTTCGCGGCCGGGCTGCCGCTGCTGCTGCGCAACCCGGCCGACCGGTTGGTCGAGTGGGCCTCGTTGCTGCCGCCGTTCGCGCCGATGCTGATGCCGATCAGGGCCGCCCTCGGCGCGGCCCCACTGTGGCAGCAGCTGCTCGCGGCCGGGCTGATGCTGCCCGCGATCGGCCTGCTGCTCTGGCTCGGCGGCCGGGTCTACGCGAACACCGTGCTGCGGGTGGGGTCCCGCACCAAGCTCGCGGAAGCCTTGAGCCGCAACTGAAACCCGGTGCCCCCGGCCACCTCGGCCGGGGGCGCCGCGGTCAGCGCCCGCGCCAGGCCATGGTGGACACGCTCAGCGCGGCCTCGGCCACCCGGCGGGCCGCCTCGGTGTGCAGCGACTTGCGCGAGGAGTCGATCCAGCCCTGCACGCCCCGGTACCCGCTTTCCCGGTACTCCACGGCTTGCAGCAGGCATTCCAGCTTGTCCGCGTCCTTGGCGCAGCGCGCCTCCGCGGTGCCTGCCGACTCGTACTCGTGCACCACCTCCTGCACCGTCTTGCGCGCGGTGTCCGGCAGCGCGGCGGTCTGGTCCGCGGTGATCCGCTCGTTGGAGGCGGCCTGCAGGTAGTCGCGGGCGGTGTGCGTGAGGTCGCCGATCCTGGTCTCCTGGGAGTCGTGCCAGAGCGCCAGTAACGCGGCGCGGGCGGGGTCGGCGCCCTCCATGGCGGCGAGCATGGTGGCGAGCTGGGCGACCCGCAGGCTGTGCTCGGCGACCGACTCGGGGTCGCGGACGCCGACGTGCCACCAACCAGCCCGGCGGGTGCGTTTGAGCACCCCCAGCTCGAAGGCGAACTCGGCGACCGCGGCCGCTTCGCGGTCGTGCTTGTCGTTCACTGGCTGACCTCTCTCCTAGGTAGTCACGTACCTGGAGCCATCCCGGCCCGCTCAGCGCGCGGCCAGGCGGATGGCGTAGTCAAGTCCGGTCAGTTCGCGATGGGCCTGCTTGGCCAGCTCCCGGTCCGCGCTCATGCCGTCCACCCGCTCCCTGGCCAGGCGGCGCAGGCCGGGGTTGGCGTCCAGCAGCGCGGGACGGGCCAGCACCAGCGACCACAGGCTGTGGATGTTCAGCTCGGCGTGGTCGCCGCCAGGCATCAGCCGGACCAGCAGGTGCCGCAACAGGTCCTCGCCGGTCCAGGACCGCACGCCCAGCTCGGTCATGAAACCGTCGTCGATCTGCACGTCGGCGACCTCGCCCACCCAGTAGGCCCAGTAGTTCAGGTTGGCGATCTCCTGCGCCTCGTTGGTCAGCGCGGTGCGCACGAAGGCGCGCAACGGGTCCCGGTCACCGGAACGGCTCAACGCGATCGCCGAGGAGCGCACCTCCACCCAGGACGGCACGTGGTCGGTGCGGCCCGCGCTGCGCAGCGCCCTGCGCTGTTCGGTGGCCAGCCACTCCGCGGTGGCGCCCCTGCCGTCGAAGCCCAGCAGGTACACCGCCTGCCTGCGCAGCAGCGCCTGGTCCTCGGCGGCCTCGGCGTCCGCGGTGACCAGCAGGTGGTCGAAGAACCGGTCCGTCTCGGCGGCGCCCAGGGCAGGCCGGTCCGGCACCGGGCCGCGGCGCTGGTGGCTCTGCCGGTCCAGGTCACGCAGGTTCGGCGGCACCAGGCCGGTGAACGGCCAGGTGATCATGTTGGTCAGGTTCCGGCGGTGCACGCACTGCGCGAGGGGATGGTCGCCGGCCCTGGCCGGGCGGTCGCCGGTCTCCACCGCGTGCCCGATCAGCAGGTCGGCCTCCAGCGCGTCCTCCAAGGCGGCGAACACCTTCGGCGGCACGCCCAGCCGGATCAGCTTGGCGCGCAGGCGGATCAGGTCGGCGGTGCGGATGGCGGTCAGCGGCCTGCGCCCGCTTTCCCATCCCTGCACCGTGGTCAGGTCAACGCCCAGGTGCTCGGCCAGCACCGACTGGCTCAACGGGACGGACTCCCTGGCCAGCTTGAGCACATAGCCGGAGACGATTCCGACACAGCGCGGAGAACGTTGACCCGTTCGCAGTCTTCCGGACCGATCGGCCACGCCGCTCGCCCTCCCGCCGAGCACCGGCCGGAGCGAGCCAACCCGTACTTCCGGTCAGTCCTCTTGTCGCGTCAGGTTCCCTAACGTTGTACAGACAGTGGTTGATCCACTGCCATGGGTAAGCAGGTTACCGGGGACAACCGCTGGGTCGGACCCCTCCGATCAGCCGGTTGTGTCGGAGGGGAGAGGTCGTGTGCCACTACTACGCGCCGCGGGACGGTGGTGCGGATGGCGGCCAATGACGATCTGGCCTGGTGGCGGAGCTGGCGGGACAAGCAGGTGCACGGGTTCAGGGTGGCCACCCTGCGCCCGGAGACACCGCCGGATGATCTCACCGCCTTGTGCGGACATGTGGCCCCACTAGCCGTGATCGAACCGACCAGCTCCGGGATGCCCTGTGTCCTGTGCGTGGCGCGGATCCCGATGCCGCACCAGCACGAGATCGACCGGTGACATCCCTCCCAGGCTCGTGTCCCCCGTGCCTCTCCCTGGTCGCGGGCGGGGGACACGAGCCCGTTCGGACTAGCTCCCACCGGTGAGTTCTGTCCACAATGGACAGACAGCGCCGCCGGTTCACCCGAACGCCAGGTTTAGACCACCTTTGTAGGTGCCTCCGGCGTATCGCCTGCCGCTAGCTTCGGCCTCTCGTATCGCCTGGTGGTAGGAGGGGCACCTTGTCGAGACATCGGAGAGTCGTCGCCATTCTGGCGGCATTGGGCCTGGTGGCAAGCGGTGTGGCCGGGGGAGTGGGCACCGCGTCGCCACAGCCGCGACCTGGCCAGGACGTGCCGGTCCGGTCCACGGAACTGACCCTGGTCACCGGGGACACCGTGGCCCTTGACCACTACGCGGACGGCCGTCAGGCCGCGCGGGTCCGCGGCTCCGAGCAGTACCGCACGTACACCTTGGACAAACAGGCCCACGTCATCCCGTTCGCCGCCGAGCCCTACCTCGCGGCCGGGCTGCTGGACGAGCGGCTGTTCAACGTCACCAAGCTGGCCGAGCAGGGCTTCGACCGGCAGGACTCGCTGCCGCTGATCCTCACCTACGACCGGCCGCAGCTGTCGGTCACCGCGAACCCGCCCGCCGGTAGCCGCCGCCAGGCCGTGCTGGCCAGCGCCAGCGCCCAGGCGGTGCGCGCGGACCGGGGCAAGCTCGGCGAGTTCTGGGCCGCGCTGACCAACCCCGGGGCCAAGGCGCTGAACAACGGGGTGGCCAAGGTCTGGCTGGACGGCCAGGTCAAGTCCACTTTGGACACCAGCGTGCCCCAGATCGGCGCGCCCGCCGCCTGGCATGCCGGGTTCGACGGCAGTGGCGGCACGGTCGCGGTGCTGGACACCGGGATCGACGACACGCATCCCGACCTGGCCGGGAAAGTGGTGGAACACAAGAACTTCAGCACCGCGCCGGACGCCAGCGACAAGCACGGCCACGGCACCCACGTCGCCTCCACCGTCGCCGGTTCCGGCGCGGCGGCCGGTGGCGCCAAGAAAGGTGTCGCGCCGGGTGCGAAGTTGTTGAACGGCAAGGTGTTGAACGACGGTGGCTCCGGCTCCGAGTCCGGCATCATCGCCGGGATGGAGTGGGCCGCGAGCAAGGCCAAGGTGGTCAGCATGAGCCTCGGTGGCGGGCCCACCGACGGCACCGACCCGATGAGCGTGGCGGTCAACCGGATCTCCGCGGACACCGGCGCGCTGTTCGTGATCGCGGCTGGCAACTCCGGCCGCGGTGGCGCGGAGACGGTGTCCTCGCCCGGCGCGGCCGACTCGGCGCTGACCGTCGCGGCGGTGGACAAACAGGACCGGCTGGCCGACTTCTCCAGCAAGGGCCCGCGTTACGGCGACAACGCGCTCAAGCCGGACATCGCCGCGCCCGGCGTGGCGATCAGCGCGGCCAGGGCGAACTCCGTCGGCGGCGACCGCTACATGTCCGCCGACGGCACCTCGATGGCCACCCCGCACGTGGCAGGCGCGGCCGCGATCCTGGCCCAGCGCAACCCGAAGTGGAACGCCGCGCAGCTCAAGGCCGCGCTGATGCAGACCGCCAAGCCGCTGGACGGCATCAGCGCCTACGACCAGGGCGCGGGCCGGGTGGAGGCCGGGGTGGCCGCGACCGCGCAGCAGCAGCTGCGGGCCGACGCGGGCTCGCTGAGCCTGGGCCGCTTCCTCGGCCCCTACGGCTCGGTCGAACCGGTGACCCGCAAAGTGACCTACACCAACGACTCCGCCGCGCAGGCGCAGCTCGACCTCACCGTCGCGGCCAAGTCCGCCACCGGCGCGAGCGCACCGGCGGAGCTGCTCTCGGTGAGCCCGGCCACCGTGTCGATCCCGGCCGGTGGCTCGGCCACGGTCACCGTGACGGTCAACCCGAACGCGGGTGAGCTGGGTCTGTACTCCGGCGCGCTCACCGCGAGCCAGCGCGGCGGCGGCGCGGTGCTGCGGACCGTGCTGGGCTTCCACAAGGACCTCCAGCACAAGGTCTCGATCAGCGCGATCGGCCGCGACGGCAAGGCCCCCGGCTACGCCGCGATCTCGGCGTGGAACCTGGACAACGCGCGCTACCACCGGGTCAGCGTGGACGCCACCGGCTCCGGCGGCCTGCTGCTGCCGCCCGGCAGGTACTTCCTCGGCAGCTTCCTCTCCACCGCCGACCCCAGCCGCAACGACACCGAGTACACCGTGGTGACCAAGGACGAGCTGGAGGTCAACGGCGCCACCTCGATCACCCTGGACGCCCGCGGCGGCAAGGAGGTCCAGGCCCGCACGCCGGAGAAGACCGAACCGGTCACCCTGTCCCAGACCTGGACCAGGGCCACCGGCAACAACCGGTTCACCAGCGGGTTCTTCTACGGCCGCACCGTGGACCGGATCTACGCCGTGCCCGCCGAGCCGGTCCGGCGCGGAGAGTTCGAGCTGGCCAACCGGATGTGGCTGGAAGCGCCCAAGCTGACCGCCAAGGTGCTCGCGCCGGAGACCGTGCTCCGCCCCGACTACCTGGGCACCGGCCAGGAGCTCGGCAAGCGGATCGACGGCACACACCGGCTGCCGGTGGTCTACGTGGGCACCGGCACCCCGGCCGAGTTCGCCGGGCGGGACGTGCGCGGCAAGATCGCGCTGATCCAGCAGTCCAAGGACATCACGCCGAACGACCAGGTGCGCAACGCGGCCAATGCCAAGGCCGGGGTGGCCGCGGTGTTCGGGTCAGGACCGGGCCGCTTCGCCGACTACACCACCCGAAACCCGGCCATCCCCGGCCTCGAACTGTCCAATGTGGAGGGTAAGCGGCTGCTGGAGCTGCTGGCCAGGGGACCGGTCACGGTGGAGCTCAAGGGCACCGCGCACAGCCCGGTGCAGTACCACCTGGTGCAGCCCTTCGCGCAGCGCATCCCCTCGGACCTGTCCTTCGACGTGAGTCCCGCGTCGGTGGCCACCGAGCGGACCAGGCTGCACGCGGTGCGGCCGGACCAGGTCGGCTCGCAGGGCATGTTCAGCTTCCGGCCGTACGACTTCATCGCGATCGCGATGAGCTTCGAACGGCGCATGCCGAGTGACCACCTGCGCTACTTCTCCGCCAACGGCACCCGGTACCAGCCGCTGTTCTACGGCTCGGGTGGCGCGGACGGCATGGCGGGCAACGGCAGCGCGCCGCTGCCGGTGGCGGGCAGCAGCCGCACCGTGTCCTGGTACCAGGGGCCGTTCCAGCCCGGCGTGTCCAAGGCGCTGCTGCCGGTGAGCCGCACCGATGACAAGCTGCGGCTCAACTTCGCCGAGTTCCTGGACAGCGATCCCGACCACTACCTGCGCGACCTCGGCGCGAGCACGGTGGCCAGGGTGTACCGGGACGGCGAGCAGGTGGCCGAACAGCCGCACGCGCTCGGTGAGGTGGCCGTCGGCGTGGCGGAGAAGGCGAACTACCGGGTGGAGCTGGACGTCAACCAGGGCCGGCCCGGCTGGTCGATCGGCACCGAGTCGTTCTCCTCGTGGAGCTTCAGCTCCGCGCGGGGCGAGGCGGGCAAGACGGTGCCGCTGCCGGTGCTCCAGGCCCGGTGGAACCTGGACCTGGACCTGGACAACGCGGCCCCGGCGGACCGGGTGTTCGCGCTGAACCTGACCGCGGCCACCCAGCCGGGCGCGCCCCCGGTCAAGGTCGCCGAGGCCAGCGCCGAGGTGTCCTTCAACGACGGCGGCACCTGGGAACCGGTCAAGCTCAGCGCGATCGGCGGCGACGGTGGCTACAGCGGGGCGGTCCAGCACCCGCGCAAGGCCGACAGCAGCGGGTTCGTCTCGCTGAGGGTGCACGCCACCGATGTGGACGGCAACGCGGTGGAGCAGACCCTGATCAGGGCCTACGCACTGAAGTAACCCTGCGCTCAAGTAACACTGCGGGTGAGAAGGGGGCGGACCCAGGCGGGTTCGCCCCCTTCTCGTCGGCCCACTCAGGCAGGCACGCTGACCAGCACCTTCTTGTCCAGCGTGCGCACCTCGAACTTGGCGATGTCGCCGGGCTTCATGGCCGCGCCGCCGCGCATCACCAGCGGCTGCGGCCAGCCGGGCACGCCGTAGCCCCAGGACGGCACCAGCCAGCTGTTCACGGTGGCCTCCTGCCCGTTCTTGCCCACCGCGATCAGCTCGCACTTCTCCGGGCCGCGCACGCCCTTGAGCGAGAGCACCACGTCCGAGCCCCAACCCTTCTCCTGCACGGTCAGCTCGATCGAGGCGCCGGTGGGCCCGGATCCGGTCAGCTTGGGCACCCCGTCCGGGAAGGCCACCACGTTCGGGTCGGTCGCGGTCAGCGCCGCGGTCACGATCGGACCGGCGATGATCGCGATGGTCGCGGCGGCCGCGGCCACCCAGGTGACGATCTTGCGCCTGCGGCGGCGCGCGGCCACCTCGTCCAGCAGCCTCGGCATCTCCACCTCGACCGGCGCGGGGGCCGAGGGCGGCTCGCGCAGCTCGTCGAGCAGGTCGGGCAGCGCGGACAGCGACTTCAGCTCCGCCTGGCAGAGCTCGCAGCCGAGCAGGTGGGCCTCGAACGCCTCGGCCTCGTGCGCGTCCAGCACGCCGAGGACGTAGGCGCCCACGTCCGTGTGGTCGATCGGCGGCGTCATGGCGTGACTCCCTGTTCTTCCAAAGTCCGGCGCAGCGCCCGCAGCGCGTAGAACACCCGCGACTTCACTGTGCCAGGCGGAACGCCCAGCACGGCGGCGGCCTCGGTCACCGAGCGGTCCCGGAGGTAAGTCTGCTCGACCGCCTCCCGGTGCTCGGCGCTGAGGCGCTCCAGCGCGCCCTTGATCACGATGCGGGACAGCGCCTCGTCGGTGCGCGCGGGCTCCGGCATCACCTCCAGTGGCGCCGGATCCACCTCCTGCGGCCGGATTCCCTTGCTGCGGCGGGCATCGATGACGATCCGGCGAGCCACGGTGAACAACCAGGCGCGCAACAGGTCCGGATCGCGGTCCAGCTTCTCCGCGTGCCGCCAGGCCCGCAGCAGCGTCTCCTGCACCACGTCCTCGGCCCAGTACTTGTCGTTGCCGGTGAGGCGCATCGCGTGCCGCATCAGCACCTGGCCGTACTGGCGGTACAGCAGAGCGATGAGCTGGCGCTCCGCTTCGTCCTTGCGCTTCTCCGGCTTGCCGAAGCGCCGTACGTTCACCGCGCTGCCTTTCGTCGCCGACTCATCTGGCCTCGCTCCTTCGCGCTGCTCACAGGGCGTCCTTCCCGTGGGATACGAGGAGTCCGCGGTTCCGGTTCAGGAAGCTGGGGTCTTCTGGCACATTCGGCCGTTTCTGCCGTTGAGCTGAACCCGCGCGGCCGATGGGCTCGTATTCCACGGCGTCCGCCTGCTGGGCGAAACACCGAAGACTTCGTGGAGGGATGAGCCGTGCAGACTCGACGCGTGCGCACCATGATCATGGCAGTTTCCGCTGTGTCCGCCGTGCTGCTGGCCGGCGCGTGTGGGTCCGGAGTGGACGGTGCCGCGCCCCAGCTCCAGCCGCCCGCGCCGCCGCAGCAGCCCACCAGCAGCCAGGCCCCGGCGCCGGCCACGCTGAACGTCTCGACCATGGCGCAGCTGGGCGAGGTCGTCACCGACGCCAACGGGAAGACCCTGTACCGCTTCGACAAGGACACCGCCAAGCCGCCGAAGTCCAACTGTGCGGACAAGTGCCTCGAGGCCTGGCCCCCGGCGCTGGTCGAGGGGCAGCCTACGGTGCAAGGCGTGGACTCCGCGCTGGTGGGGTCGCTCAAGCGGGCCGACGGCACCGAGCAGCTGACCCTGGCCGGCTGGCCGCTCTACACCTTCGCCAAGGACACCGCGCCGGGTGAGGCGAAGGGCCAGGGCGTGCAGGGCACCTGGTTCGCGGCCACCCCGGCGGGCAAGAAGGCCAAGGCGAGCAGCGGCGGCGGCCAGAACGCCGCGGCCACCCTCAACGCGGTGGCCTCCAGCGAGCTCGGCAACATCGTCACCGACGTCAACGGCCTGACCCTGTACCGCTTCGACAAGGACACCGCCAAGCCGTCCAAGTCCAACTGCGCGGGCAAGTGCCTGGAAGCCTGGCCGCCGGTGCTGGTCAACGGCAACGTCACCGTGCAGGGCGTGGACCAGGCGCTGGTCGGCTCGGTCAAGCGGCCCGACGGCTCCGAGCAGGTGACCCTCGGCGGCTGGCCGCTGTACCGCTTCACCCAGGACGCCAAGGCCGGTGACACCAAGGGCCAGGCCGTGCAGGGCACCTGGTTCGTGGCGGCCCCCGACGGCAAGAAGGCCAAGGGCGCGGCCGGTGGCAGCGCCAAGGGCGGCGGCGCGACCGGCGGCTACTGAGCCCCCGGGACGGCCGCCCGTGTCCACTGTGGACACGGGCGGCGGCGTGCGCGGGCTAGACCTGGTCCAGGTGCGCGATCTCCTCCGCGCTGAGCTCCAGGTGCACCGCGGCGACCGAGTCCAGCACCGAGGCGGTCCGGCTGGCGCCGGGGATCGGGATGACCACCTCGGACTTGGCCAGCATCCAGGCCAGGCAGACCTGCTGCGGGCTCACCCCGCGGCCGTCGGCGACCTCGGCGAAGGCGGTGAACCCGCTGCCCAGCTCGGCCGCCTTGGCGATCCCGCCCAGCGGGCTCCAGGGCAGGAACGCGATGCCCAGCTCGGCGCACAGTGCCAGCTCCGGCTCGCTGGAGCGGAAGGCGGGGGAGTACTGGTTCTGCACCGAGACCAGCCTGCCGCCGAGGATCTCGTTGGCCTCCCTGATCTCGGCCGGGTTGAAGTTGGACACCCCGGCGTAGCGGATCTTCCCGGCGTCCAGCAGGTCGCGCAGCGCGCTCACCGAGTCACCGATCGGCACCCTCGGGTCCGGCCGGTGGAACTGGTAGAGGCCGAGCACGTCCACGCCGAGCCGCTTCAGCGAGGCCTCGCAGGCCTGCTTCAGGTAGCCGGGGTCGCCGTTGAGGCCCCAGGCCCCCTGCTCGTCGCGGGTGTGCCCGCCCTTGGTGGCGACCAGCACAGCGCTGGTGTCGCCGGGGTAGGCGGCCAGCGCCTCGGCCACGAAGCGCTCGTTGTCCCCGAAGTCGGCGCTGCTGGTGCAGTAGGCGTCCGCGGTGTCGATGAGCGTGACCCCGGCGTCCAGCGCGGCGTGCACGGTGGTCAGCGACGCCTGCCTGTCCTTGCCGAACTCCGATGCCATGGGCATCGCGCCCAGGCCGATCGCGCTCACCTCGACGTCGCCGATACGGCGAGTCCTCATACTTGCTCCTGTCCTCAGCTGTCGGCGTTTCTCCAGCTTGCGGTGTGGTCTCGGTTGAGTCCAACAGCAGAACCTGCTGGCACTCATCGGCTAACGTGCACAGTCGTGGAGCTTCGGCACCTGGAGTACTTCGTCGCGGTAGCGGAAGAACGGCATTTCACGCGAGCCGCCGAGCGGGTGCGGGTCGCGCAGTCCGGTCTCTCCGCCTCGATCAAAGCACTGGAACGCGAACTCGGCGCGCCGTTGTTCGTGCGCAGCACCCGACGGGTGGAACTCACCGAGGCCGGGCGCGCGCTGCTGGTGGAGGCCAGGCGCACGCTGGTCAGCGTGGCCGCGGCCAAGGACGCGGTGGCCGCGGTGCAGGGCGTGCTGCGCGGCACCCTGTCCGTGGGCATGGTGCAGTGCCTCGGGGTGATCGACGCCCCCGCGCTGCTGGCCCGCTTCCACGCCGCGCACCCCGGCGTCGAGGTCCGGCTGACCCAGTCCGGCGGCGCCAAGCTCATCGAAGGGGTGAAGGCGGGCCGGCTGGACCTGGCCCTGGTCGACCAGCCCCGCCCGGCCCCCGACGGCGTCAGCCTGGCCCACCTGGCCACCGAGCCGATGCTGCTGGTCTGCGGCCGCGAGCACCGCTTCGCCCGGCGCGACCGGGTGGAGTGGGCCGAGCTGACCGATGAGGTGTTCGTGGACTTCCAGAGCGACTGGGGCGCCCGCCAGCTCACCGACCGGGTCTTCGCCGCCCAGGGCATGACCCGCAGGGTGGCCCTGGAGCTCAACGACGTGCACAGCCTGCTGGAGCTGGTCGGGCACGGCCTCGGCGTCGCGGTGGTGCCCCGGCCGATGGCCTACAAGAAGGGCTTCCCGATCTGCATCGCCGAGCTCAACCCGGCCGCGCCGAACTGGGAGGCCAGCATCGCGCTGCGCTCCGGCGAACACGTCAGCCCCTCCGCCCAGGCCTTCCTGCGCCTGGTCCTGGGCAGCGACGCACTCCCCGTCAACTGAGGATCACTCGCGGCAGAAGGCCGCCACCGCCATGGGCAGCACCGCGGTGGTCGGCGGGTCCTGCCGGTAGGGGTTCAGCGACAGCACCAGCGACCTGCCCCGCCCGTCGGCGAGTGCGACGGTGACGTAGCCGATCAGCTGCCCGGTGTGCCCCCACACCGGCTTCGGGCCGCCGGCACAGGGCAGCGCGAACTCCTGCAGCCCGAGGCCGTAGCGGAACAGCGGGTCGGCAGCCCGCATCCGCCGCATCTCCGCCAGACCGGCCTGGCTGGTGAGCTTGCCGTCGAGCAGCGCCGTGACGAAGGTGGCCAGGTCGCGCGAGGTGGAGATCATCTCGCCGGCGGCCCAGTCCAGCGACGGGTCCATCCGGGTGGCGTCCACGAACGTCGGCGGAGTCGTGGGCAGCGGTTCGTAACCGTGGGCGTGCGGGGCGGGCAGGGACGGGCGGTTGCCGGGCAGGCTGGTGTGGCTGAGCCCGAGCGGGCGCAGGATCCGGCGCGCCACCTCATCGCCGTAGCGCTGGCCGGTCAGCTTCTCGATCAGCAGACCGGCCACGACGTAGTTGGTGTTGGAGTAGCGCCAGGACTCGCCGGGGCCGAAGGGCGGCTTGGTCGCGAACGCCACCCGCAGCAACTGTGCGGGCTGGTAGTCGTCGAAGCGGGCCTCGCCGCGCCAGCGGTTGGTCGAGTAGCCCGGTTCGCTCATGTAGTCGGGCAGGCCGCTGGTGTGTTGCAGGACGTGCCGCACGGTGATGCGCTCACCGCCGGGCACCACGCCCGGCAGGTGCCGCGCGATCGGGTCGTCGAGGGTCAGCCGTCGCTCGTCGGCCAGTTGCAGGAGCACCGTGGCCACGAAGGTCTTGGTGACACTGCCGATCCGGAAGTGGCCGTGGGCCTGGGCAGGGGTCCCCGACGCCAGGTCCCGCACGCCCACCGCATCCGACCACCGGGTGGCGCCGTCCTGGACGTGGACCAGCCCGGCGGTGATGTCGCCCTTGGCGGCCAGGCCGGTCAGCCGGTCGCGCAGCTCGGTCACCGGGATCTCCGGCGGCGGGGGCGGTGGGCCGGCCGGGCCGGCGGCCAGGGCGGCGGACAAGATCACTTTGAGCAGCATGGGCGTGACGCTATGCGGGGCGGGCGGGCTGAGCCATGCGGTCGACCGGACAGTGCTCCTGTGGAAAACCGCACCCCATCGGGGAAAGGACCGGGGACCGTCCGAAGTGGACGGTCCCCGGTATTTCCCTGTGGAGGTTCGCCTCAGAACTCGTCCGGGGTGCGCATGCGCTCCCGGATCCAGGCGCCGGCCGGCTTCAGCACGCCGGTGCCGCTGAAGTTGTTGCCGGCGCAGGTGCCGGGCTTGAACACCGCGCCGGAGCGGTTGTCGTCGGAGAAGTTCCAGTTGGTCCAGCTGATCTTCTTCTGCTTCATGAAGTCGATGTACTTCTGGGACCAGGTGAAGTCGTTGCCGCCGTCACCGCTGGCGGTCTGGGTGCCGAACTCGGTCACGAACAGCGGCAGCTTGGCGGCCGCGCGGGTGAACGCGTCCAGGTACTGCTGCTTGTGCGAGGCCGCGTAGAAGTGGAACGTGTACATGATGTTCGGGATGTTGATCTGGTTGTTGATGATGTCCTGCTCGTTGCGGCCGTCGGAGATCCCGAGCGAGCCCCAGCCGTGCGTGCCGACCAGGATCAGGCTGTCCGGGTCCTCCGCGCGGATGGTCGGCATGACGGCCTCGGCGTAGGTCTTGATCCGGGACCAGGAGACACCGTTGGGCTCGTTGGCGATGTCGTAGATGATGTTGGTCTTGTCCTTGTGCCGCTGGGCGATCTCCTTGAAGAAGGTCTTGGCCCGCGCGGTGTTGTGGTTCGGGTCGCCCGGCGTGAGCTGGTGCCAGTCGATCAGCGCGTAGAGGCCGCGCTTGGTGGCCTCCTCGATGTACCCGTGCACCATGTCGGTGAACTTCCGGGGGTTGGTCTCATAACCACCCTCCTGGATGTACATCGCGATGCGCAGGACGTCGCCGCCCCAGTCCTTGGCCAGCGCGTCCAGCGAGGCGGTCTTCACGCACTGGCTGTACCACTGGATGCCGTGCGTGCTCATGCCGCGCAGCTGGATCGGCTTGCCGTTCTTGTTGCACAGTTGCAGGCCACAGACCTTGAGCTGGCCGTTGATCGCCGCGGGGGTGCCGGGTGGCAGGGCAGCCGACCCCAGCGGTGCGGTGGCGGCGTTCGCCACCGCCGGTTCGGGGGTAGGAGAGCCCTGTGCGCTGGTGGCAAGCACACCGGTTGTGGCCAGTGCGGCGGCGGCGATGATGCCGAGTGCACGCCTGACTACGTTGAGCCGTCCCATCGTTTGCGCTCCTCTCGTCCGGAGCCCCAGGGCAGGGTGGGGCCGCCGAGCTGTGCGAGTTTGCGGCGGTGCGTGGCGGCGGCGGTTCGGTGAAGCAGAGTTGGTGCGGGGTTCATACCGGGGAACATTGTTAGGTTAGTTTCCTAACAGTGGGACGGATGTTAGTGATCCCGCTCACCAACCGTCAAGGGTTGATGGTCGGCGAGCGGGGTCCGATTTGTCTTACTGGCGATCTTGGCGTTGGCGGCCAACCGGCCAGAAATCAACGGAAACAGACACAAGCACGCACAGTGCAATGAGAGCGGAACGAGCTGTCAATGCGGCATGGTCCAGGTTGGCCAACTGGAGTAGCGTTCGGATGACAACGTATTCATCCGGGACTCTTCTTGACGAACCGCAGGTCCAAGACTTACTGTCTGATCAGTCAGTCAGAACGGCTCCCTGGATGGCTACCACCGATCCAGGGTAGGGGTGAACGCACCGAGTGGCGGCTCGGTGCGTTCACCCTGTTTCTTTTTGTTGTACTTTCGGACAGGTCAGGCGGCCTCGGCCAGGCGCTCCTTCTCCTGGCGCAGCCAGCCGTCCAGCCACCAGCTCAGCTCGATCAGCAGCATGCCGACCCCGGCCACCAGGAAGGCCAGCAGCAGGGTTGGCGAGTGGTTCGGGTCGATCTTGAAGAACTCCTGGCCGAACGGGATGAGGGTGGCGAAGGCGAAGCCGCCTGCCATCACCAGCAGCAGTGCGACCTTCCACCAGGCGTACGGGCGGGCGATCACCGCGAGCACCCAGAAGGCGACCAGGAACAGCGTCACCACCGCGGCAGTGCTCTGCTGGTCCTGGGTCGCGCTGGCGTCGTTGAGCGCGAGCAGGTAGCTGGTGAAGGTGGCCACCGCGGCGATCGCGCCCGCGGGCACGGCCAGCCGCATCACCCTGGCCACGAAGCCACTGCGGGCGCGTTCGGTGTTGGGCGCCAGTGCCAGGAAGAAGGCCGGGATGCCGATGGTGAAGGCGTTCAACAGGGTGGAATGCCTGGGGTAGAACGGGTACGGCACCTGGGCGATGATCACCAGCACCGCCAGCAGCACCGAGTACACCGTCTTGGTCAGGAACAGGTTGGCCACCCGCTCGATGTTGCCGATCACCCGGCGGCCCTCGGCCACCACGTACGGCAGGGTGGCGAACTTGTTGTCCAGCAACACGATCTGTGCCACCGCCCGGGTGGCCGGGCTGCCCGCGCCCATGGCCACGCCGATGTCGGCGTCCTTGAGCGCGAGCACGTCGTTCACGCCGTCGCCGGTCATCGCCACGGTGTGCCCGCGCGACTGGAGCGCGCCGACCATGTCCCGCTTCTGCGCCGGGGTGACCCGGCCGAAGACCACGCCGTCGTTGACCGGCCCGGCCAGGTTCTCCTTGCCCTCCGGCAGGGTGCGGGCGTCCACCGGCCGGTCCGCGCCAGGCAGGGACAGCGAGGCGGCCACCGCGCCGACGGAGACCGCGTTGTCGCCGGAGATCACCTTCACCGCGACGTCCTGCGCGGCGAAGAAGTCCAGTGTTTCCTTGGCGTCCGGGCGGACCTTCTGCTCCAGCACCACCAGCGCCACCGGGGTGACCACGCCGGGCGCGGCACCGTCGTCCACCGCGCAGCTCGCCCGGCCCAGTAGCAGCACCCGCAGGCCCTGCGAGCCAGTCTGCTCGGCCTCGGCGCGCACCGGGGAGTCGTTGTCCAGCAACACATCCGGCGCGCCGAGCACCCAGTCGCCGTCGCCGTGGAAGCTGGCGCCGCTCCACTTGCGGGCCGAGGAGAACGGTGCGATCGCGCTGACCGTCCAGTCCGCGCCGCCGGGGTGCGCCTCGGCGATGGCCTGCAGGCTGGCGTTCGGCCGAGGGTCCACTGTGGACAGTGCGGCCAGCGCGGTGCCGATCTCTGCGGTGGCGTGGCCGTCCAGCGGGCGGACCTCGGCCAGTCGCATGCCGTTCTCGGTCAGTGTGCCGGTCTTGTCCGCGCACACCACGTTCACCCGCGCCAGGCCCTCGATCGCGGGCAGCTCCTGCACCAGGCACTGCCGCCGCCCGAGCCGGACCACGCCGACGGCGAAGGCGATGCTGGTCAGCAGCACCAAGCCCTCGGGCACCATGGGCACCAGCGCGGCCACCATGCGGCGGATCGCGTCCGGCACGTCGGAGTTGTCGGCGAGCTGGCTGTAGATGGTGAGCGCGCCGATCGGCACGATCATCCAGGTGATGATGCGCAGGATCTTGTCGATGCCGGAGCGCAGCTCGGAGGAGACCAGGGTGAACTTGCTGGCCTCCTCGGCCAGCCGGGCCGCGTAGGCCTGCCGTCCGACCTTGGTGGCCTGGTAGGCCCCGGTGCCGGCGACCACGAAGCTGCCGGACATCACCTCGTCGCCCGGCTGCTTGACCACCGGGTCGGACTCGCCGGTGAGCAGCGACTCGTCGACCTCCATGGCCTCGGCGGCGAGCACCTGGCCGTCCACCACGATCTTGTCGCCGGGCCCGATCTCGATCACGTCGTCCAGCACGACCTCGTGCGGGGAGACCTCCACCGCCTGGCCGTCGCGGCGCACCGTCGGCTTGGCCTCGCCGACGATGGCCAGCCGCTCCAGGGTGCGCTTGGCGCGCACCTCCTGCACGATGCCGATCAGCGTGTTGATCACGATGATGACGCCGAAGAGGCCGTCCTGGATCGGCCCGATGACCAGGATGATCGCGAAGAGTACCCCGATGATCGCGTTGAACCGGGTGAACACGTTGGCCCGGATGATCTCGCCGACGCTGCGGCTGGCCCTGGCCGGCACGTCGTTGGACTGGCCGGCCGCGACGCGCTGCCGTACCTGCTCTGGGGTCAGGCCACGGGCGGGGTCAACCCCGGCGAGCGCGACCGGTTCTTCCGTCGTCGACACTGCGCGAGGGTACGCGCCGGGGGTGGCCGGGAAGTGGACTCCGCGCAGGTCCACTCCGGCGGGCTACCTGGGCGAGTGACAGAGCTAGCTCCGCTGGGTGACCTGCGCGAGCTTGGTCCATCCTTCGGGGGACTGCGGCCCGTCCACCTCCAGCAGCCGGAGGTAGCACTCCCTGGCCAGCAGCACCTTCTGCAGCTCCTCCAGGATCTCGTCGAAGAACTGCTCCCGGTAGCTGGCGTCGTTGACCGCGTAGACCGCGAAGTACAGCGCGGAGAAGGCGGCCATCACGATGGAGACCTGGATCAGCTCGTTGCTGACCCCCTCGATCGGGATCGGGATGGTGAAGAAGGTGCCCTCGGTGAGCGGGTGGCCCACCCAGGCCTCGGCCACCGAGTCCTTGATCGCGATCGCGCCGAAGGTGACGAAGAACAGGAACACCAGCAGGCCGAGCAGGGCGATCTGCAGGCCCTGGCTGACGAAGGCGATGAGCAGCACGTTGAGCCGCTCGCCCAGCTTCATCGGGTGCCGGTCGAAGTTCAGGTCCTCATCCGGCAGCTGCTCGGCCAGCCTGCCCAGCTCGGTGCCGGCGCAGGCCGCGCGCACCGAGTCCGGGGTGATCTCCACCCGCAGCTTCTTCAGCTCCTCGGGCAGCCGCACGCACAGGAACAGCGCGATGATCACGATGAAGAACCAGGCGATGCCCCACAGCCTGGGCCGGTCCAGGTTGCCGGACATCTGCCAGTTCTCGGTGTTGATGAACAGGAAGGTGACCAGGAGCAGCAGCAGCGGCACCGCCCTGGTGACCAGCCTGCCCAGGTTGCCCAGGTGCGGCACCAGGTGCCAGCAGGCCCAGTGCACCAGCGAGCCGATGCCCGCCCTGGTGAAGGCGTAGACCACCAGGATCAACGCGGCGCCGATGACCAGGTCCTCCCGCGCGCCGGCCAGGTTCCAGCTGGTCAGCACCTCCAGCAGCGGGGGCAGGAGGAGGGTGACCGCGGCGCCGGTGATGCCCGCGGTGCGGCTGCGCAGGTAGCGGCGGCCGGTGCGCAACCAGAGGAACAGCAGGGCGAAGCCGACCGCTGTGACAGTGGCCACACCCAAACCGGTGAGCGAGTAGGCGTCGGAGTCGGCCATCAACGCGTCCGCCTCGGCGTTGGGCAGGTTGCGGTAGGGCGGGCTCCAGCGCCAGGCCACGGTCACCGCGGTGTAGCCGAGCACGCCGCCGAGGAAGAACATCAGCGCTGGAAGGGACCGGGCGAGCACCGGGTGCTTGCGCATGTTCCGGACCACAAAAGGCATGCCCTCGCGCAGGAACCAGCGCTCGACTTCCTTGATCGGCAGGGCGTTCCGCTGCTTCTCACTCGCCACCCGGCTGAGGCTATCCGCGTCCGCTCGATCGGGTGTGCGCGGTCGAGCCGGATGGGAACCCAGCGGCCAAGAATGAGACATCGGTGTATCGTTTGATGCGTGGACGTCCAATCGGACCAGGGGGCCGCGCGCCCCTCCCGGGTACCTGTCTGGGGCCTGCTCGGCTCGACGGCGCTGTCCGTCACCGGCAACGCGATCGTGGCTGTCGCGATGCCGATCCTGGTGTTGCAGCGCACGGGTAGCGCCGTGCTCGCGGGGGTGGTCGCGGCCGCGGCCGCCGCCCCGCTGGTGCTCTCCGCGCTATTCGGCGGGGCGCTGGTGGACCGGTTCGGCCGGCGGCGCTCCAGCGTGGCCGCCGACCTGCTCAGCGCCGCCGCGGTGGCCGCGCTGCCGCTGCTGGACATGACCGTCGGCCTCGGCATCCCGGTGATCCTGGCCCTGGTCGCGCTCGGCGCGGTCTTCGACGGCCCCGGCATGGCCGCGCGCGAGTCGCTGCGGCCGGATGTGGCGGCCCGCGCGAAGCTACCCCTTGAGAAGATCAACTCCTGGGGTGAGGCGGTGGACGGGATCGGCGGCGTGGCCGGTCCAGGACTCGCCGGTGTGCTGATCGCGGTGATCGGGCCGATGAACACCTTGTGGGCCACCGTGATCATGTTCTTCCTGGCTTCGTTGCTCACCTTCGTCGCGGTGCCCTCCACCCAGGTCAGGACCGAGGACCGGCCGCCGGCCGAGCCCTACTGGCAGTCGGTGTGGCATGGCCTGAAGTTCGTCTGGACCGAGGGCGCGCTGCGCGCCACCGCGCTCACCGGCATGCTGATCGTGCTGTTCCTGGCCCCGATCACCTCGGTGATCATGCCCGCGATGATGTTCCAGGCCGGGCGGCCCGAGCAGACCGGTTTTGTGCTCGCGCTCTTCGCCGTCGGCGGCATCATCGGCGCCATCGGCTACGGCGTGATCGCCAGGTGGGCCTCCCGCCGCGCCTCGCTGCTGGGCGCGCTGCTGCTGACCTCGGTGGCCTTCTGCGGCTTCGCGCTGAGCACCGAGTTCGGCTGGCTGCTCACCCTGGCGCTGATCACCGGTGTGGTCTCCGGCCCGATCAACCCGGTCACCGCGGTGGTCATGCAGGAGCGCACGCCGGAGCACATGCGCGGCCGGGTGATCGGCACGGTCGCCTCGCTGTCCCTTGCGGCCAGCCCGCTGGGCGCGGTGGTCGCCGGTCCCATCGTCGAATTCTCCGGTCCCGCAACGGCTTTCGTCATCATCGGCGCCGGCTGTCTGCTGGCCACCGCCTACGCCGCCCTCACCCCGGGGCTGCGCCGGATCGAACCTTCGCAGGCGCCGTTCGCTCCGGCGCCGGAGAAGGCGAACACTCGATGAGAGGACACCGATGAACAACCTGGGCCCCGCCGCCTCCCTTCGGCTCGGCTCGCAGATCCAGGCTGCCAAGGCCGCGAACTGGCTGCTCGGCGGACTCGGCGATCTGCTCGTGCAGGTGGAGCACCCGAAATGGCGGGACGACCCGTATCCGCTCTACGAACGGATGCGGGAGAAGGGCCCGCTCTACCGCGGGCTCAGCGGCACCTGGGCCACCACCTCCTTCGCCCTGTGCAACCAGGTGCTGCGGGACCGCCGCTTCGGCATGAAGCACGCCGACGGCGCCCCGCCGCTGGGCGGTGCGATGGCCGTGGTGTCGCAGAACTACCCGGAAAGCTTCCTGGACATGGACCCGCCGGACCACACCCGGCTGCGCAGGCTGGCCGCGCCCGCGTTCAACCCGCGCCGGGTGGACGGCTACCGGCCGCGGGTGCAGGAGATCGTGGACTCGCTGCTGGACAAGGTGGAGCAGCAGGAGAGCTTCGACCTGGTCCGCGACCTGGCCGCGCCGCTGCCGATCACGGTGATCAGCGACCTGCTGGGCATCCCGGAGCCGGACCGGGCCGCCTTCGCCGAGTACGGCGCGATGATCGGCGAGGGCCTCAGCGGCGTGCACTCCATCCGTCAGGTCAAGGACCTGATCGAGGTCGGCGCCGACCTGGTCGCGCTGTTCGACCGGCTGTTGCATGAGCGTGCAAAGGAACCCGGCGACGACGTGATCAGCAGCCTCGCGGTCGCGGTCGGCGAGGAGAAGATGACCGCGCACGAGCTGCACGGCTGCGCGCTGCTGCTGCTGGTGGCCGGGTTCGAGACCACGGTCAACCTGATCGGCAACGGCGTGCGCGCGCTGCTGGCGCACCCCGAGCAGTGGGCGCAACTGCGCGCCAAGCCGGAGCTGGCCGCCTCCACGGTGGAGGAGGTGCTGCGCTACGACCCGCCGGTGCAGGCGTCCATGCGGGTCGCGCACACCGACGTCGAGCTCGCCGGCGAGACCATCAAGGCCGGTCAGCTCGTCGGCGTGCTGCTGGCCGCGGGCAACCGCGACCCCGAGGTCTACGACGAGCCCGCCAAGTTCGACATCACCCGCGGCAGTGGACCGGAGCACCTGGCCTTCTCCAGTGGCATCCACTACTGCCTCGGCGCGCGGCTGGCCCGGATCGAGGGCGAGCTGGTCTTCCGCACACTGGCCGAGCGGATGCCGCTGCTGCGGCAGGCCGGTCCGCTGGAACGGCGGGAGACCAACTCCATCCGGGGGCTGAGCAAGTTCCCGGTGGCCGCGAACTTCCCGGCCCAGCGCTGCCAGTGACCGCCTGAGTCCTCCCGTGTCGCCCCGCTCCGCCCGGCGGGGCGCCACGGGCCGGTCGGCCACCCGGTCGTGAGCGTGTCCCCGGCCACCTTCACCAGGGCTTTTGCCCGATCGCGCATTAGCATGCGGGGCGTCACGGGTTGTCGTCTGAGGGAGCAAGTTCGTGCGGGACATCGCGGTCTTCAGTGGCAGTGCGCACCCCGAGCTGGCCGGGGAGATCTGCGCCCACCTGGAAGTGCCGCTGCGGCCGGTGCGGACCCAGCGCTTCGCCAACGACTGCATCGAGGTGCAGCTACAGGCCAACTGCCGGCAGCGGGACGTGTTCCTGATCCAGCCGCTGGTGACGCCGGTGCAGGAGAACCTGGTCGAGCTGCTGCTGATGCTGGACGCGGCGCGCGGGGCCTCGGCGGCGCGCACCACCGTGGTGATGCCGCACTACGCCTACGCGCGCTCGGACAAGAAGGACGCGCCGCGGATCTCCATCGGCGGGCGGCTGGTGGCCGACCTGCTGGTGGCCGCGGGGGCGAACCGGGTGCTGGCGATGACGCTGCACTCACCGCAGGTGCACGGGTTCTTCAGCGTGCCGGTGGACCACCTGCACGCGCTGCGCGAGCTGGCCGGGCACTTCCGGCAGTACGACCTGGGCAACACCACCGTGGTCTCGCCGGACCTGGGCAACGCCAAGGAGGCCTCGCACTTCGCCCGGCTGCTCGGCGTGCCGGTGGCGGCCGGGGCCAAGCAGCGCTTCGCCGACGACAAGGTGACCATCAGCTCGGTGATCGGCGAGGTGGCCGGGCGGGACATCATCGTGCTGGACGACGAGATCGCCAAGGGCAGCACCGTGCTGGAGCTGCTGGACCGGCTGCGCGAGCTGGGCGCGCGCACCATCAGGGTGGCCTGCACGCACGGGCTGTTCTCCGCGGGCGCGCTCAAGCGGATCGGCGACCAGCCGGACGTGCTGGAGATCGTGTGCACCAACACGGTGCCGATCCCCTCTGGCGAGCGGACGCCCAAGCTGAAGATCCTCTCCATCGCGCCGGCGCTGGCCGAGGCGATGCGGCGCATCCACAACGGCGAGTCGGTCAGCGCGCTGTTCGACGCCTAGGCCGGGAACAGCTGTTCGGCGACCTGGCGGCAGACCGAGGCGCCGTGCGCCTGGCCGAGCTTGGCCGGGTAGCTGGCCAGCACGGCGAGCACCTTGTCCGCCCACACCGCGAGGCAGTTCACCGCCCAGTTGCCGGTCGCCCCGTGCTCGGTCCAGCCGTTCTTGATCGCGAGCGGTTTGCCGGCCAGGCCGCGGGCCTCGGCGATGCCGAAAGCGTTGCTGCGGTCCACGTTCCGCATCTCCTCGCGCAGCCATTGAGTCCACTGTGGACTGAGGTGGCGGCCGTCGAAGAGGCACTCGCCCATCCGGGTCGCGTCGTCGGCGGTCATCCTGGTCTTGGACCACCAGCCGGACTTGATCGTGGTGCCGGTCAGGCCGCAGGTGCGGATCAGCCGCAGGATCACCTGGTCCGAGCCGCGCTGGCGGTAGAGCCGTTGTGCGGCCTGGTCATCGGAGACGTGGATCATGCGGTGCAGGTTGGTCAGGTCGGCCGGGCTGGGCTTGGCCTGGCCGAGCCCGTTGAGGAAGTCGAAGGCGATCCAGGCCTTGACCATCGACTCCACCGTGTTGGCGAAGCGGTCCTGGTTGGCCGAGCCGCGCACCGCGCCGGTCCTGGTGTCGCGCAGCGACCAGGAGTACTGGCCTGGTGTGTCCACCCTGACCTCGGGGCTGACCACGCGCTGCTGTGCGTCCGGGGCCTGCGGCTGGGCGCCGAACCCGGCCACGGCTGGCTCCGGCGCTCGCTGGCAGCCGGTCACGGCCACGGTGAGCAGGACGAACAGGGCGGCTGTCCACTTGCGACTCATGGCCGCGAAGCTAGGAACGGCGTGATGAAGAACTGACGAAGAAGCCGTGCGGGGGTGGTGCGATCAGGCGCGGGCGGGTGATTTCACGGCAACCGCGGCCGCCCTTCACCATTTCTTCACGGCGCCGGGCGGGGCGGCTGCGACACTGGGCCGGTGAGCGCGCGCATCCTCCTCGCCGAGGACGACCAGAAGCAGGCGCACCTGATCCGCGTCTACCTGGAACGCGCCGGGCACAGCGTGCTCGCCTGCGCGGACGGGCGAACCGCGCTGGAACTGGCCCGCTCCAGGCGGCCGGACCTGATCGTGCTGGACGTGATGATGCCCGAGGTGGACGGCCTCGACGTGTGCCGCATCCTGCGCGCGGAGTCCAGGGTGCCGATCCTGATGCTCACCGCCCGCTCCACCGAGGCGGACCTGCTGCTGGGGCTGGACCTGGGCGCGGACGACTACATGGTCAAGCCGTTCAGCCCGGCCGAGCTGACCGCCAGGGTGCGCGCGCTGCTGCGCCGCGCCGCCGACCGGACCGCGCCGGAGCTGATCACGGTGGGGGAGCTGGAGATCGACCCGACCCGGTTCACCGTGCGGCTGCGCGGCGAGCTGGTGGAGCTGACCGCCAAGGAGTTCGACATCCTGCACGCGCTGGCCCAGCAGCCAGGGGTGCCGCTGACCCGCACCCAGATCCTGGAGCGCGCCTTCGGTTTCGACAACCACGTGCTGGAGCGCACGGTGGACGCGCACGTGAAGAACCTGCGCCGCAAGGTGGAGGACGATCCGGCCCGGCCGCGCTACCTGCTCACGGTGAGCGGGCGCGGGTACAAACTGGCCGAGGACGCCGGATGAGTCCGCGCTGGCACGGCAGCCTGCGGTTCCGGCTGCTGATGCTCACCGCCGTGGTCGCGGTGCTGGCCGCCGGGCTGACCGCCTGGCTGACCGTGTACCAGGCCAGTCAGCAGGTGTCCTCGGACGTGGCCGCCGAGGAGGCGGTGTCCAAGTCCATTGTGGATGAACTGGTCGGCTACGGCGCGCTGCGCGGCAAGTGGGACGGCGTCGCGGGCACCGTGCGCGCGCTCAGGGACCGCACCGGGCAACGGATCCGGCTCACCACCATGGCCGGTGAGGTGGTAGTGGACAGCGACACCCTGGACGGCGGCGCCGCGCGGCCGCTGGGCAACCGGACGCCTCTGCTGATCGACCCGGTGCCCACCCCGGCCCTGCCGCCGGAGGCCTTCGCCGGCTCGATCCCGCTGACCACCGCCACGATGACCGTCAGGGGCCAGCCCCCGGCCAGCACCCAGTCCGTCCCGTTCACCACCGGGACGACCTCGCCGCAGGGCTACACCACCGCCCCGTCGCAGACCTGGCTGTCCCGGTTGCTCAACTACCGCAAGGACGTCGAGCTCGCGACCTGCCTGATCGAAAAGGGCTACCTGGTGGAGCAGAAGTCGAAGCCGGACGGGATCCCAGTGGTGGACCTGATCGGGCCCGGACCGGACCAGGGCCGCAAGCAGGTGCTGGCAGAGTGCGCGGGCAAGATTCGCGCGGCGGAGCTGGTCAGGGTGGCGGGCGCGGCCTACTCCGCGTGCAAGGTCGATCCGGGCGGGAGCGCCCAGCAGTGCGTGCTCAACAGCTTCCGGGCCAGGGTTCAGGCGATCATGCCGGCGCCGCTGCTGCTGTCCATGGGCGCGGGCGAGTCGCCGGCCACCCGCACCGTGCCGCTGCTGCCCGCGCTGCTGGCGGCCGCCGGGGTGGCGTTGGTGGCGATCCTGGGCATGTGGCTGGTCAGCCGCCGGGTGCTGCGGCCGGTGGGCGCGCTGATGACCGCCTCCACCCGGCTCGGCGCGGGTGACCTGGCCGAGCGGGTGCCGGTGCGCGGCAACGACGAGATCGCTGACCTGGCCGGGGCGTTCAACCGGATGGCGGACTCCTTGCAGCGCAGCGAGGAACGGCAGCGGCGGATGATCGCCGACATCGCGCACGAGCTGCGCACCCCGCTGGCCAACATCCGCGGCTACCTGGAGGCGCTCAAGGACGGTGTGCTGCCACCGGATCCGGACCTGTTCGACTCGCTGCACGAGGAAGCCCTGTTGCAGCAGCGGCTGATCGAGGACATCCAGCTGCTCGCCCTCGCCGACGCCGGATCGCTGTCCTACCAGCACGAACCGGTGGATCTGGGCGAGGTGGTGGCGGCCACCCGCACCGGCTTCCATGCGGTGGCCGCCGCGGCCGGGGTCGACCTGGTGTCCACTGTGGACGATGTGGCGCCGGTGGTGACCGGGGACCCGAACCGGCTGCGGCAGGTGCTGGGCAACCTGGTGAGCAACGCGATCAGGGCAACCCCGGCCGGTGGCGTGGTCGAGCTGGCCGCGCGGGCCGAGGGCGGGATGGCGGTGCTCACCGTGACCGACACCGGGCGCGGCATCCGGGCGGCGGACCTGCCGCACGTGTTCGACCGGTTCTGGCGGGCCGACGACGCGCGCGCCAGGGCCACCGGCGGGAGCGGGCTGGGGCTGTCCATCGCGCGGGAGATCGTCACCGCGCACGGGGGCACGATTGCCGCGGAGAGTCCGGCGGGCGGGGGCGCTGGGAGAGCGGTCGGCGCGGCGGGCGGGCGTGGCTCCCGGTTCAGCGTGCGGCTGCCGCTGCTCACCGGCACGGCGGGCGGTACGGGTAGTCCGGGAACCGGGCCGACCACTCCTCCGCGGTGAGCGGGGTGCCGGTCAGCGCGCACAGCCGGTTCACCGCGGCGTCCGGATCGGTGTCCCAGAACCGCAGGGTGTGCCCGCCGACGGCCAGCGCGATCCGCCTGCCACCGGTGTGGAAGACCGCGGTGACCGGGGCGTCCGGGCTGGTCAGCGGGGCGTGGAGCTGGGGGTTCGCCGGGTCGGCCAGGTCCCACAGCCGGGCGGTGCCCTCGCCGCCGGTGGTCACCAGGGTGCGGCCGTCCGGGCTGAACGTGGCGGTGTGCACCGGGCCGCGGTGACCGGTGATCACGGCCAGCGGCACCGGCCGCGCCGGCTCGCCGACCCGCCACAGCCGGGCGCTCTGGTCCAGGCTCGCCCCGGCCAGCAGCTGCCCGTCCAGGCTGAACGCGACCCCGGTGACCGCCTCCCGGAAGCCGGTGATCTTGGCTTGCTGGCGCGGGTTTCCCGGCTCGCTCAGGTCCCACAACCGGATCGAGCGGTCGGTGTTGCCGGAGGCCAGGTGACGGCTGTCCGGGCTGAAGGCCACCGCGTTCACGGTGCGGAAGTCATCGGCCAGGATGGCCAGCCGCTTCGGCGCGCGCGGGTCGGAGATGTTCCACAGCACCAGATCCCCGGCGTCGTCACCGCTGGCCAGCAGGCTGCCGTCCGGGCTGAGCGCGACCCGGCCCACGGTCTCCCGATAACCGTCCATAGTGGACAGATGGGCCGGGTGGTCAGGATCGGCCAGGTCCCACAGCCGGACGGTCCGATCCCTGGCCGCGGTGGCCAGGCGGCGGCCGTCGGCGCTGAACGCGGTGTGCTGCACCGCGTCGGTGTGCCCGGTCAGCGTGCCCAGCGGGAGCAGGCCGGACCAGTCGGTGCGCCACAGCCGGACCTCCGGCGCCCGCACCGCGGTGGTGGCCAGCAGGCTGCTCTCCTGGTGCGCGAACACCCCGTCGATCTCGTTCTGGTGTCCTGCCGGGTTGGCCAGCGGGTCGTGCCACAGGTAGGAGCGGCCGCCGCTGCTGGCGGAGGCGAGCAGCCGCCCTGCCCGGTCGAAGGCGATGGCGCGCACCCGGTTCGGCTGCCGCAGCCGCTGGATCTCCCGGCCGGAGACCAGGTCCAGCACCCGCAGCACCCCGTCGTTGGCGCCCAGCACCACCCGGTCGGCGTCCGGACCGAAGGCCAGGCCGCGCACCAGCACGTCCGGCGCGGGCACGGTGCGCACCGCGCCCCGCTCGGCCAGCCACAGCCCGTGCGTCTCGTCGGCGACCACCAGGCGCCGGCCGTCCTGGCTGTAGGTGATCGCGCTGACCGGCCCGCGCGCGGTCAGGATGTGTTGCGACGCACCGGGGTTGGCCGGATCGGCCAGCCGCCAGCCGAGCACCACGCCGTCCTGTCCGGCGGTGGCCAGGGTCGGGCCGTCCGGGCTGAAGGCCAGTCCGAACACCTCGCCGGTGTGCCCGGGTAGCACCGAGATCTGTTGCGGGGCAACGGGATCGCGCAGGGACCAGAGCCGGGTCACCGCGTCCGCCGAGCCCGCGGTGGCCAGCAGTGTGCCGTCCGGGCTGAACTCCAGCTGGTTCACCTTGGTCCGCGGCAGCAGCGCGGCCAGCTGCCTGGCCCGCACCGGCACCCCGACATCCCACAGCGCCACCCCGCCCGCGCCGGAAAGCGCGAGCCAGCGCCCGTCCGGGCTGAACTCCAGGCCGGTGACCCGCCCGGTGTTGGGCAGCGTGCGCAGCGGCTCGCTGCGTCGGCCGTCGGTGGCGTCCCACAGCTGCACCACCCCGTCCTGGCCGCCGGTGGCCAGCAGCCCGCCGTCCGGCCGGAGCGCGACCACGTCCACCTGCTCGCCGCCGCCGTGCAGCCGGGTCGGGTAGGCGGTGGCGAAGGCGGAGAGCACCGCGCCGCGCGCCGCCGGAGTGCCGGCCAGCTGGTAGGCGGCCAGTCCGAGCTGCCCGGCCAGCGAGGGGTCGCTGCCGAGCAGACCGGCCGCCTGTTCGCCGACCTGGCGCGAGGTGGCCTCGTCCCGCGAGGTGAGCGCCTCCCGCCGCTGCACCAGGGCGATCCCGCCGGTGAGCGCCGCGATCAGCACGAACACGGTGAGCGCGGCGACCAGCGTGCGCAACCGCCGCACCCCGCGCTGCTCCTCGTGCCGCCCGGCCCGCAGGAACTCCCGCTCCAGCGGCGTGACCTCGGCCGGGGCGGCGGCCTCCCACGCGGTCGCGGTGGCCAGCGCGACACCCCGGTAGGTCAGCGCGGGCACCCGGCCGTTGCTCACCCAGAGGTCGGCGGCCTCGCTGATGTGCTGCCGGGCGCGCAGCGCGACCCGGTCGGTGTCGATCCACTCGCGCAGCCGGGGCCAGGCCCTGACCAGCGCCTCGTGCGTGATCTCGACCGCGTCCTGGTCGAGCACCAGCAGCCGGGCCGCGGCGAAGGCCTCCATCGCGACCAGCGTCGGGTCCTGCCGGTCGCCGGTGCTGAGCTGGGCCAGCGGCACCCGCCGCCGGGTGTCCTCGCCGTCGGGGCCCAGGCGCACCAGCCGCAGCAGCAACCGCCGTGCCGCCTGCCGGGCGTCCTCGTCCAGCTGGGTGTAGACCTGCTCGGCCGCGGCCGCCACCGCGCCGCGGATCCCGCCGGTGGCCCGGTACCCGGCCACGGTGAGCCGGTCCTGCTCGCGGTGCTCCCAGGTGCCCAGCAGCGCGTAGGACAGCAGCGGCAGCGAGCCGGGCTCGTAACCGGGGTCCCCGGCGCCAAGATCGCTGAGCAGCAGCTCGACCAGCCCCGGTTCCACGGTCAGCTTGGCCGCGGCGGCCGGACCGGTGATCGCCTCGGTGAGCTCGGCACGGGACATCGCGCCGACCGCGAACTGGTTGTGCCGCACCACTTCCAGCAGCTCCGGCTGGGCGAGGCACTGCGGGAAGAAGTCGGCCCGCACCGCCAGCACCACCCCGTCGGCACCCCGGCGGCAGACCTCGGCGATGAACTCCGAGCGCTCCGCCGCCGACTCGCAGAGGGTGAACACCTCCTCGAACTGGTCCACCACCAGCGCCGCCCCCGGCTCCGGCAGCCCGCCGCCCGGCGTGACCACCGCCACCGCGCCCAGCCGGGGCGCCAGCCCAGCCCGCAGCAGTGAGGACTTCCCGGCCCCCGAGGCCCCGAACACCACCAGCGGCCTGCCCCGCCCGCGCGCCGCCTCGAAGGCCGCCACCAGCTCCGCGGTGAGCCGCTCCCGCCCGAAGAACCACCGCCGGTCCGCCGCCTCGAACGCGGCCAGCCCCCGGTACGGGCACACCGGCTCGGCCGCCGCGGCCGCCAGCTCGATGAGCACACCCCGCCCGTCGAGCACCTCGTCCAGCCGCCGCGCCAGGTCCGGCGTCGGCGGTTTGCGCTCGTGCTCCAGGTTGCTCAGATAGCCCTTGCTGTAGTGCGTGCGCGCCGACAGCGCGGCCAGCGACAGCCCCCGCTCCCGCCGCAACCGCCGCAACCCAGCGGCGAAATCGGTGCCGCTGCCCATGTTGTTCCCCCTGGTCGGAGCCTGGTATCCGCTGGCAGAGGATACGGGGAGTGCCCGGCCATCCCGGTCCATCGTGCGTAGCCTCGCAGCGGCTCACTACCCAGCCGGAGCACACCCGCTGGCCAGCAGGTTCGCCCCTGGCCCTGCCGCCGCCGGGGCATCGACCGCCGAGCGGAACGCCCCGGCGGACGCCCCTTGGGGCAGTGATCTCCGCATCCGCACCGGACCGGGCTAGCCGGGTAGCAGCACGATCTTGCCGACATGCCGCCGTTGCAGGAACTGGCGTTGCGCGGCATGCACTTCCGCCAGCGGAAAGGTCGCCGCGACCGGTGGTCGCACGGCGCCCTCCCTGGCGGCGGTGACCAGTTTGGCGAAGTGCGGGCGGGTGTGCATGGACGAGCCGATCAGGCCGAGGTTGTGCAGATACAGCCGCCGCAGGTCGAAGTGGATGGTGGGGCCGGCCACCGCGCCCGCGATCACCCAGCGGCCGTCGTCGCGGAGCAGTGGCAGCAGGTCGTTGACCGCGGCGCCGCCCGCGATGTCGGCCACCGCGTCCAGGCCGTCCGGGGCCTGGGCGCGGATCTGCTCGGCCAGGTCGCCCGCGTCCCTGGTGACCACGCCGGTGGCGCCGAGGGCGCGGACGTCGGTTTCCTTGGCGGCGCTGGTCATCGCGATCGGGTGCGCGCCGCGGGCGGCCAGCAGCTGCACCAGTGCCGCGCCCACTCCGCCGGAAGCGCCGGTGACCAGCACGGTCTCTCCCGCGCCGATGCCGCCGCGTTCCAGCATGCCCATCGCGGTGCCGTAGGCCACCGGCAGGCAGGCCAGCTGGGCGTCGGTGAGCGGGGAGCCGTCGACCTCGTGCGCCCGTTCGGCGCGCACCAGCACGTAGTCGGCGAAACCGCCGTCGGCCTCGCTGCCGAGCAGGCCGACCGGCGGGGCGTGCTCGCCCTCGTCCCGGTACAGCGCGGAGTCCACCAGCACCCGCTGCCCGGTCCGCTCAGCGGGCACGCCCTGCCCGGTGGCTTCGACGACGCCGGCGATGTCGCCGCCCTGCACCCTGGGGAAGTCGATCGGGCCGCGCCAGCCGCTGCGCGCGTCCGGGTCACCCGGCCGCCCGTAGGCGCCCTCCCTGGTCCAGACGTCGGTGTTGTTCAGCGCCGCGGCGGTGACCCGCACCAGCACCTCGCCGGGGCCGGGTGCCGGCACCGGGTGGTCGCGGCGCAGCTCAAGGGCTTCCGGGCCGCCGTGCCGGGTGAGGACCGCGGCCGTCATGACCTTGTCCATGTCCCCACCCTGGCACGGCCGGGCTCACACCGCAGACCTGAAGGCCCACTTGCTCTCGTTGCCGGAGCACTTGCCCGCCAGCACGTTGCCGCCGGAAGCCCGGTAGCACTTGGTGTTGGTCTGCATGTCCGAGATGGTGCGGTTCGGGTTGACCGACCACTGCTGCCTCGGCCCGCCGTCGCACTTGTTCAGCACCACCTTGCCGCTGGTCTCCGCGGCACACAGCTTGTTGTGCTCCATGAACGCGCCGTGGAAACTGAAGCGCTGCGCGGTGGAACCGTTGCAGGCGGCCACCTTCAGCGCGGTGCCCGGCTTGGTGCTGTCGCCGGGGTTCTCCAGGCACTGGCCGGTCGCGGTGTTCTTGTACTCGCCGACGGTGGTCGTCGGCTTGGCGCCGCCGTAGCACTCACTGGTGCTGGTGTTGAACAGCGGCGTCGGGTCGACCTGCAGGTCAGCCGGCGGGTTGATGATCGAGTCCTCCATCACCGGCTTGTCGTCCGGGTGGTACTTGGTCAGCGCGTTCTCGCAGTCGATGGCGTTCATCGCGTTGCCGCCCTTGCCGCCGATCCACAGGTCGAAGTGCCACAGCTTCGGGCCGCCGTTGGGGCCCTCGCCGTCCCATTCCTGGTTACAGGCCGAGCAGTCGTCCTCCATGATGAAGTACTTCTTCACCCTGGGCACCCAGACCTTGGTGCCGGGCTTGAGCTCCTTCTTCGAGGTGGCCAGGGTGATCGGGTCGGCGTAGGTGCCCTTGCCGCCCGCGGTCTGGTGGATCTGCGGGTAGGCGATGGCCCCGCCGGGCGGGGTGTTGTCCCACCAGCCGTAGAAGGTGAAGAAGACCTTCTGCGCGGCGGCGGGCGCGGCCTGGGTGGCCGGTTCGGCCTGCGCCGCGCCGATTCCGAGCAGGCTCAACAACATCAGGCCGAGGGTGGACACCGACAACAGGCGACTGCGCATGGCTACTCCGCGGGGGTCCGGTGGCGTCGGCGGCGGTGCTGATGAGCGTCCCGCGCCGGGACCCGGCGGACAACCAGGGTTAGGTAGGTTTCTTAACAATTTGCTGGCGGAAAGAAGGGGCTTTCCGGACGAACCGGAAAGCCCCTCCTGGTCAGGCCGTGGCCAGCGCGAAGACGTGCAGCCCGCTGTTGCGCGGGAAGGTGATACTGGCGATCTGCTTGCCTTCCGGCGCGGTGAACGGTTTGGTGGCCAGGATGTGCGTGGGCACCTCCTGCTTGCCGCCGATCCCGTTGCGGTACGGGGTCTTGGCCACGATCACGTTCTCGTACATCAGGCTGCCGCCACCGCCGCCCAGGGTCCAGTCGCTGAAGCCCAGGTCGTAGGTCCCGGTGCTGCCGTCGGTGTAGGTGACCGTGCCCGGCGCGGTGCGGCTGCCGTTGATCGCACTGCCCACAAAGGACAGTCGGCTGACCGGCGTGGCCAGGTTGACGGTCTGGCCGTTGGCCGCGATGTTGTCCGGGCGGCCGAACGGCTCGTCCGGCCAGCGGAAGCCCAGCCCGTGCACCGTGCCGGGCTGACCGGCCACCAGGCCGGCGGCGGCCAGCGCCTGCTTGGAGTAGCTGTAGCCGCCGCCGTCGAAGTTGGCCTCCTCGTGCGTGCCCGGGTCGTCGGAGACCCCGGTGTTGTCCAGCGCGGCGAACCAGGTGCCCGGCGCGGCCACCTTCACGATGAGCTGGCGGGTGATGGTCTTGCCGCCGCCGACCGTGACCGTGGCGGTGACCGGGTGGTAGCCCTGACCGGCGGAGTCGGCGGTGATCGCGAACTCGGCCTTGCCCACCCCGTCCTTGATCGGCACCGAGCCGGAGCTCGGCTCGATCTTCAGCCCGGCCGCCGGTGCGATCGAGTAGCGGACCTCTGGCTGCGCGCCGGAGAGGTGGTAGACGCTCACCTCGGCCTTGACCGTGCCGCCCGGTGTGGTCACCAGGTGGTCCGGTCCGACGCCGATCTGGTACGGCTGCTCACCATCGCGCCAGGACGGCGGCGCGTCGGCGGGCGCGGCACCCCACGCGGTGTTCGGCTTGGTGTCCATTGTGTACTCGAGGAAACCGCCGCGCTGCACGAAGGACTCGGGCAGCCAGGGCTTGGTGCTGCGCTGCCCGTTCACCCGCAGCTGCTGGATGTAGGGCGCGTCCGGCGCGGCGCCCTTGGCCACGATGGTGATGTCCTTGCCGCGGTCCCGGTTGATCCGGGCGATGGGGAACAGCGGGCTGGACAGGACCAGCTCGGCGCGCGAGGGCACCTGCGGGTACATGCCGAGGGTGGCGAAGACGTACCAGGAGGACATCGCGCCGAGGTCGTCGTTGCCGGGGATGCCGCCGGGGGCGGTGGTCCACAGCGTGTTCACCACCTCGCGGATGGTCTGCTGTGCCTTGTGCGGCGCGCCGGTGTAGTTGTAGAGGTAGGGCACGTTGACCGAGGGCTCGTTGTCCATTTCGGACTTCTCGTCGCCGGACTTGCTCAGCGCCCAGCTGCCGTCGGCGTTGTGGAAGAAGTCGTCCAGCCGCTGGTTCACCTTGGCCGCGCCGCCCATGGCCTGGGTCAGCCCGGCCACGTTGTGCTGCACCATCCAGGTGTACTGCGCGCTGCTGCCCTCCACGAACCCGTCACCGGTGCCGGGGGTGAAGTTCGGTGTCCAGCCGCCGTCGGCGTGCCGGTTGCGGATGTAGCCGCCGGTGGCGTGCGCGGCCGGGTCGAAGTTGTTCTGCCACCACTGCGCACGCTCGGTGAAGGTCTTCGCGGTTGCCTTGTCCCCCAACCGGTCCGCCAGCTGGGCCAGCGCGAAGTCGGCGGTGGAGATCTCCAGCGTCTCGGCCGCACCGCCCCAGGCGTTGGACACCGAGGGCATGTAGTTGTGCTTGAGGTACTTGTCCAGCGAGGGCCGCTGGCCGACCGACATCACGTTCCAGCCGTCCCGCTTGAGGTCCAGCGCGGTGGGCACGGTGGCCGCCTTGACCAGTGACCGCAACGAGGTCCGCACGTCGAAGTCGGTGCCGCCGAAGGCGTGGATGCCCGCGGTGGCGGGCGCGGCCGGGTCGCCGTTCATCACGTGCGTGCCGCCGTTGTTGTGCGTCCAGCGGTCCCAGACTCCGCCGTTCTGCTGGGCCTGGTTGAGCAGCGACTGCGCGATGTCCGAGCCGACCTTGGGTTCCAGCAACGTGAGCAGCTGGACCTGGGAGCGGTAGACGTCCCAGCCGGAGAAGGTGCCGTACTGCGCGTGCTGGCCGGGCACCGGCCGGTGCACCTTGCCGTCCATGCCGGCGTACTCGCCGTTGACGTCGCTGAAGACGTTGGGGTGCAACAGGGAGTGGTAGAGCGCGGTGTAGAACTTGGTCCGGTCCGCCTCGCTGCCGCCACCGACCTGGATCTTCCGCAGCTGCCGGGTCCAGGCCTCCCGCGCGGCCGCCGCGACCTCCTCCACCGCGGCCCGGCGCGGGTTCTCCGCGCGCAGGTTGGCCTTGGCGTTGTCCAGGCTGACGTAGGAGATGCCGACCCGGACGTTGGTGCTGGTGCTCTTGGCGGTGTCGAAGCCGAGGTAGGCGCCGGATCCCTTGCCCACCACCGGCCAGCCGTTGGTGCCGTAGGTGGTGCCGCCGGTGGCGGTGGTCGCGCCGGGGTTCAGCTTGTCGTCCTGCCAGGTGCCCACCGAGCTGAACGGCTGGTCGAACTCGGCGACGAAATGCAGCTTGTAGTAGGAGCGGCGACCCTCCTTGTCCAGGTAGCCGCAGAAGTTCCCGCTGGTCACCGACCCGGTGACGGTCCGGGCAGCCGGGTCAACCGACACACTGGCGTCCGAGGACCCGACCTGGGAGTTGGCCGTGCGCACCAGCAACGCGGCGGGCTTGCCCGCAGGGAAGGTGAACCGCCCCGCGCCACTGCGCAGGGTCGCGGACAGGTCCGCCTTGGCCCCGGAGTCCAGGGTCACCGAGTAGCGCCCGGCCTTGGCGGACTCGTTGGCGTGGCTGAAGGTGCTCGCGTACACCTCGTCCTTGCCGTCCAGCGCGGGCGAGCTGCTCACCTCACCCACGTGCGGGAAGAACGGGATGTCCCCAGACCCACCGGCACACCCGGTGCCGGACATGTGGGTCAGGCTGAACCCGCGGATCTTGGTCGCGTCGTAGTGGTAGCCACCGGGCGCGGCGGTGCGGGTGGCGTTGCCCTTGGTGTTCTCCGGGCTCCAGGACAGCATGCCGAAGGGCAGCACCGCACCGGGGAAGACGTTGCCCAGGTTCTTGGTCCCGATCAGCGGATCGACGTAGGCCGCCGGATCGCCCACCAGCCGGTACCCGCTCCCGTCGAGCGGATCGGCCGAGGCCGTCCCGCCGACCGTTCCCAGCACCAGCACGGCGGTCACCGCACCGGCCAGAGCCCGTGTCCTTCTCACCTGTCCGACCCCATTCACCAGACGTGCGCAGACAACGTTGACAAGCGATCGTGCTTGGCGGCGCGTCAGAACGTACGTGCAGGTGAGAGGCGAGTGAAGAGGAGCGAACGTAACCTGTCCGATTCTGGCCGACAACCTTGACCAGGCATCCTACGAACGGACTACCGCACCCGGCGACCGGACTGGGCCACGCAGCACAAGCCGCAGCAACGCCACCCCCAGCACCAGCCACAGCGGCGACCACAACCCCAGGTCCCACCCCGCGTACCACCGGGCCTGCGCCGAAGCCGTCCCGAACAAGGTCCCCAGGTCCCCCGACACCCCGGTCCCGCCGCGCACGAGCAGGAACACGATCGCCAGCCACGCGGGCCCCAGCAACAGCCACCGCGGCAAGCGTTCCCGCCACGAGGTGGCCAGCGCCAGGATCACCAACACCCCGGCTCCCGCGATCAGCACCGTCAGGACGTGCACCACCAGCGCCGTCGGGTTGTCCCCCAGCAACAACTCCCGGTCAGCCCCGTCCAGCGGCGTCTCCGCCATCAGCACATCCGACCCCAGCGCCCAAGCCAGCTTCATCGCGCCGTAGGGCACCGCACACGCCAGCGCCACCCAGGCCGCCCCCGGCAACACCGGCCGCCAGTACCGCAACACGAACCGCCACACCAGCCACGGCCACACCAGCACCACCAACGGCAACTGCACCCACCCGGTCCACACACCGCGCACTGAGAGCAGCACAACTCCCGCAGCCATGGCCGCCAGCGTCAACACCAGCGCGCCGAGCACCACCCACCGCCCGACCGGCCCCCAGTCCCGCAAGGTCGCCAGCACAATCCCAGCGGCGAACACCCCCAGCCCGGCATTGCCCAGCTGCAACAGCCAGACCTCGCCGGAACCCCAGCCTGCCGAGTCCGTCCCGACCATTCCGGGCAGGCCCACCCGGCCGATGGCCGCCATGTAGACCTTTTCGCCGGCGTAGAACAGCATCTGCGCCGCCACCACCAGCGCGGCCCAACGCTCCCAGCGAGTCCGATCCCGGTTCATGGCCACACCATGCACCGGCGCTCGCCAAGCCGCCTCCCGACCACGAGGGATCGGACTCCCCCATGAGAGGGAAACCCCGGGCGCGGTGGGTCTTTGTCTTTGATCGCAAACGGAGCGGCCGGTCTGGGTGGTTCTGCTTCGACGGCCTGGAAAAAACACACCAGCCCTGTCAAGCGCCCCACCGTCCCAGCCCACCGTCACCAACCGCTGGGACCGGGGCGCTTGACAGGGCTGGTTTGGTTTTGGAAGGCCGTCGAAGCAGAACCACCCAGACCCGCGGAACCACCCACGCCGCCGCAGGTGCGCCAACACAAACTCGCACTGGTCTGCAACTCATCTCGCCGCCTTTGATCCTCCCCCCTGCTTTGATGGTCTGCCCGTCCGGCGAGGACACTTCTTTTGGTTTTTTAAAAGCGAAAAGAATGTCTTCGCCGGACGGGCAGACCCCCGGAGGGGTTGACAAGTCAAAAGCCGGGGCGAGCAGGTTGCGGGGCTGAGCAGGCTGCCGACTCAAGACCCAGCGTGCTCGCGACCCCCTCGTCTTCTCCGCACGACCTTCCGACAGCAAACCACATCTCTCCACCCGGCCCCCGTCACGTTGGGAACGCCGGGCGGCGGCAGGTTGCAGGGGCCGGGTGGAGAGATGCGGTCAGCAGTCTCCAGGCCGTACGGAGAAGACGAGAGGCCCGCTTTGTGGGTTTTCACCCCCGGGGGACTAGCTCCACTTCGAGCTCCCGCATGACGAAGGCCAGCCATTCCGCCTGCAACTCAGCCGCGATCCGGGGATCCAAACTCCCGTGTCCCACCGCCGTCCACACCCGCAGCAGCACCGGATGTGCGCTGCTGCTCGCTTCCCGCAACGCCGCCACGAACCGACGGGCCTGCTGCGGTGGGCACCCGATGTCGCTGTTGCCCACCACCACGAACACCGCCGGATACCGCACCCCTGGCCGGATGTTCTGGCACGGCGAGTACCGGGCCATCACCTCCGCGTCCGCCGGGTCTGCCGGGTTGCCGTAGTCCAGTTCGTACACCGAGCGGATCATCTCCGCGCCCGGTCCGTCGGGCACCGGGGTGAGCACGTCCAGCACCGGCATGGTCGGCACCACCGCTCGCCACAGCTCGGGTTGCTGGGTCACGGCCACGCCGGCGAGCAGGCCGCCGTTGGAGGAGCCTTGGAAGGCAAGGGTTTCCGGGGTGGCGGTGCCTCGGCGGACCAGGTCCTCGGCGACCGCGCGGAGGTCGTCGAAGGTGTTCTGCTTGTGGTGGCGGCGGGCCGACTCGTACCACTCGCGGCCGTATTCGCTGCCGCCGCGCAGGTTCGCGTGCACGTAGATCCCACCTGAGCGCAGCCACGGGGTCAGTGCGCCCAGGAAGGTGGGGAGCTTGGGGATGTTGAAGCCGCCGTAGGCACTCACCAGGGTCGGCTGAGCCTCGGTGCGGTCCAGGTCTGTGCGGGCCAGCAGGTAGTACGGGACCCGGGTGCCGTCGGGTGAGGTGGCGAAGTGCTGTTCGACGGTGATGTCGTCCAGGGAGTCGCCCTGGGTCAGGACGTCCAGCGCGCCGGTCTCGGGGTGCAGCTCGTAGGTGGTGTCGGCGGTGGTGAAACTGCTTGCGCTGAAAGCAAAAGCCTCCGTGCCAGTGGGCAGCCGGGACAGTATGGTCAGCTGCATGCTGGCGCTGGCCAACGGCAACGCGGCCGTCGCCACCGGGGTGCCCTCCAGGGTGTAGCTGCGGATGTCCAGGGACACGTCGTTCAGCGCGGTCACCACCAGGTGCTCGCCCAGGCGGTACAGGCTGCGCAGCACCAAGTCGCTCGCCGGGATCAGCTCCTGCCAGGTGGCCGGGTCCGTTGAGGTCGCCACCGGGATGCGGACCACCCGGCCGCGTGGGGTGTCCGTGCTGATCGCGAGGTAGGTCTGCTCGTCCAGCCAGTCGCCGTGGAGCTCGCCGCGGAAGCCCTCCGGTGCGAACCGGCGGAACTCGCTGGTGCCGGTGTCGGCGATCATCGTCGCCAGGTGTTCGTGCGGCGCGGTGACCACCAGCACCCGGCCGCCGCCGGGGGAGACCTGCGGCACCACGGACAGCGAGGTGGGCGGGATGCCGGGCACCGCCCAGGTCACCTCCTGTCCGCCGGTCACCGGGACGAACCGCAGCGTGTGGCCACCCGTCTCGCCGCGTCCGGCCAGGAAGAAGCCGGTGCTGTCCGGCAGCCAGGCCGGGCGGATCAGGTTGCCCTGCATCGCGGGCACCGCCACCGGCAGCCGCGCGCCGGAGTCCACCTCGACCACCAGGAAGTCGCCGAACGGGCTCCCGCCCGCGGCCGCGTTGAAGGCCAGCAGGCGGCCGTCGGGGCTGGGCTCCGGGTAGATCAATGTGGTGGCCTGGTCGTCGCCGCGTTCGGCGGTCAGCGCGGCCGCGTCCACCAGGACCCGGCCCGGCGCGTCCCGGTCCTCGGCCACCCGGATGGCCTGCGCGGTGCCGTCCTCGTTGCGGTCCAGCCAGAACCAGCGGCCGGCCACCTTCCGCCGGTCGGCCAGCGCCCCGGCCAGCTGGCCTGCCATCAGTGGGGCGATCTCCTCGACCAGCTCGGCGAAGCCCGGGAACTCCCGCGCCGCCCCCGTTGCCTTGCTGACCTGCTGTTCTTGCCAGGCCCGCACCTCGTCCGTGTCCGCGTTCAGCCACGTGTAGGCGTCCGTGGTCACAGCTTCTCACCCGCTTCCGGAATATTTCAGATGTTGCTATCATCTGGATGGTGAGAGTATTTCGTTGAGTGGCTAGGGTTTGTCAAGTGGCCAGACTGACAAGGGCGGAGCTGCAAGAACTCAACCGCGCCAAGATCCTGGACGCGGCCAGGGCCGAGTTCGCCGAGCGCGGCTACCGGGACGCCAAGATCGACGACATCGCGGACCGGGCCGGGCTGACCAGGGGCGCGGTCTACTCCAACTTCCCCGGCAAGCGCGCGCTCTACTTCGCCGTGCTGGCCGGGGCCGCCCTCGGCGACCGGGGTGCGCCGGAACCGGTGGACGGCAGCGTGCGCGGCGCGCTGGCCGCCTTCGCCCGGTCCTGGCTGGCCCGCACCGCCAACCCGGAACTACTCGGCGAGGTGCTCGCCGAGGAGGACACCAGGGGCGTCTACGCGCAGCTGCTGGAGATCCAGTCGGTGCTGTTCGGCCCGCTGCTGCGCGCGGGCGAGGGCGACCGGGGCGAGCAGCGGGCCCGGCTCGCGCTGACCGTGCTGCACGGGGCCAACCAGCTGGCCACGCTGGCCCCGGAGTTCGTGGCCGAGGACGCGGTGGTCGCCGCCTGCGCCCAGCTGGCCGACCTGCCCGCCGCCGACACCTGGCGGCCCCCGGTCGGCCTGCCACCGGTGACCAGGCCGAACCTCGCCTTGCCGGAGCTGATCGCGGTCTGCACCGTGCACGCCACCCCGGTCGAGCTCAACGCCGACGGGCTGATCCTCTTCCTCGGCCCCGACCGGCTCGGCGCGGTCGAGGACCTGGTGCGCGGCACCGACGAGCCAGTGACGGTGGTCGCGGGCGCGCTGGGCTCGTCGGAGCTGCGGCTGCTGGCCGGGCTCACCCTGGCCGGTTTCGGGCGCAACCTGCGGGCCGCGGGCGGCGTTCCCGGGCAGGTCAAGGTGGTCTGCGACGCCAGCGCGCCGTCCATCGCGGAGCGGCTCGGCGTGACCGGGCCGGAGACCGCGGTGCGGGTCGAGAACGCCCGGATCACCGCCCGCGCGGACGGTCCGGGCGCGGGCTACGCGCTCACTCGTTGAGCAGACCGGCCCGCCACGCCCAGGCGGCGATCTCCACCCGGTTCCGCGCGCCCAGCTTGGCCTGCACCGAGGCCAGGTGCGTCTTCACCGTGGACAGCGACAGGAACAGCTCCGCGCCGATCTCGGTGTTGGTCAGCCCGCGCGCGGCCGCGCGCACCACGTCCAGCTCCCGGTCGGTCAGCGGCTCGGACGGCTCCTCCGACTTCGGCTTGCCGGTGCCGGTCTTGTTGAAGTGCTCCAGCATGCGCACGGTGATCTGCGGCGAGATCAGCGCGTCCCCGCGCACCGCCGCCCGCACCGCCTCCACCAGCAGCGCCGGTCCGGCGTCCTTGAGCAGGAAGCCGCTGGCGCCGTAGCCGAGCGCGGTGTGCACGTACTCGTCCAGGTCGAAGGTGGTCACCACGACGACCTTGATCGGGTCGGTCACGCCGGGCCCGCACAGCTGCTTGGTGACCTCCAGCCCGTCGATGCCGGGCATCCGGATGTCCATCAGGCACACGTCCGGCCGCAGCTGCCGCGCCTGCTGCACCGCGCTGATGCCGTCCGGCACGTCAGCGACCACCTCGATGTCCGGCTGGGCCTCCAGGATCATCCGGAACCCGACCCGCACCATCTCCTGGTCGTCGGCGATCAACACCCGAATCGTCACCGCGTTGCCTCCCGCACCGGCAGCCAGGCGTGCACCTCCCAGCCACCGGACAGCCTCGGCCCGGCGCTGAACCGGCCGCCCAACAGCTCAACCCGTTCCCGCATTCCGACCAGACCGTAGCCCCCCGACCCGCCCGCGGGCGCGGCGGAGGACCCCTTGCCGTCGTCGGTGACCCTGATGTGCACCATCTCGTCCGCGGTGGACACCGCCACCCGCACCGCGGTCAGCCCGACCGCGTGCTTCTGCGTGTTGGTCAGCGACTCCTGCACCACCCGCAGCACCGAGCGGGCCAGCTCCACCGACAGCGTGCGCGGCAGGTCCAGGGTCAGGTAGACCGGCATGCCGGCCGCGGCCGCGTCGTCGACCACCTTGCGGATGTCGGCCACCGGGTCGGTGGTGGCCGCGTCGCTGGCGCCGGCCCCGCCGACCATCTGGGAGTCGCGCAGGCTGCTCACCAGCGAGCGCATCGCGGTCAGCGCGTCCACCCCGGCCCGCTCGATGTAGGGCAGCACCCGTTGCGCGGCAAGCGGATCCTGCTCCGCCACCACCTGCGCGGCCTGGGCCTGCACCACGATCCCGGTGACGTGGTGCGCGACCACGTCGTGCAGCTCGCGGGCCAGCGCCAGCCGCTCGTCCTGCTGCGCGGAGTTGATCGCCGAGCGCACCGTCCGGCTGCGGTCGGCGTCCCTGGCCCGGAAGTACACCCCGGTGCCGATGGACAGCAGCAGCAACATGCCCGGCACGGCCACCGAGGCCAGCGTGTCGAACAGGTTGCCGCCCGGCCGCACCACCCCGGAGACGATGCCGGCGAACACGATCCCGGCCACCGCGACGGTAGCCCTCGGCGGCGAGGCCTGCCGCACCACGGTGGCGATCAGCGCCATCCCGGCCGCGGTCTCCACCGGTCCCATGCCGGAGACCGCGTCCCAGTGGTTCACCCCGGTGTAGCGCAGCCCCAGGCTCAGGCCGAGCATGGTGAGCACGGCGATCAGCGCCGACTCCACCGGCCGCCGAGGGGCCACCACCGCGACCAGCGCGATGATCGCGTCGGCCAGCCACGCCAGCCCCAGGATTTCGCTGTTGCGCCCACTCGCGGCCGCGCCGAACTCGACCAGCAGCATGAACCCGAGCGCGCCGGCGATCGGCCACTGCCGCCGCAACAACGGCCGCCAGCCGGTCAACGTGGTGTCCACAGTGGAACACCGTACGTGTTCGCCTCGCGCGCGCACCTCGGCCGGGTGGCCACCTCACACCTCGGCCGATCGGCCGAGGACGGCAGGCCACGCCTGACCCGCTGGCCGAAGTCACCACGGCCGCACTCGGACAGTCTCGTTCCTCGTCAGGACTAACGAGGAGGACAACGTGACGGTTCCGGGTTTCGGTGCGCAGCCGGTGCTCACCGGCCATCACCTCATCAAGCGCTACGGGCAGACCCACGCCCTGGCCGGGGTGGACATCTCGATCGCCCCCGGCGAGGTGGTCGCGATCATCGGACCGTCCGGGTCGGGCAAGTCGACCCTGCTGCACGTGCTGGCCGGCATCCTGCCCGCCGACGACGGCGTGGTGATGCTGGACGGCAAGCGGATCGACCAGTTCGGCGAGACCGAGCGCAGCAAGTTGCGCCGTTCCGCCTTCGGCTTCGTCTTCCAGGCCGGGATGCTGGTGGGGGAGCTGACCGCGGAGGAGAACGCGGCGCTGCCCATGCTGCTCGCGGGCGCGCCCAAGGACCAGGCGCTGAGTGCGGCCAGGGAGTGGCTGACCCGGCTGGGCCTGGCCGGGATGGAGGGCCGCCGTCCCGGTGAGCTCTCCGGCGGGCAGGCGCAGCGGGTGGCCATCGCCCGCGCGCTGGCGCACCGGCCGCGGGTGATCTTCGCCGACGAGCCGACCGGCGCGCTGGACTCGCGCACCTCGGACGAGACCATCGGCGCGCTGCTGGCCGCGGCCAAGGACTCCGGCGCCGCGGTGGTCATCGTCACGCACGACCCGACCGTGGCCGCCCGCGCCGAGCGCGTGGTGGAGATCCGGGACGGGCTGATCGCCAGGCGGGTCGCCGCGTGAATCCGTTCCAGCTCGCACTGCGGGTGTTCCGCGCGGACAAGCGCAGCCTCGTCTCCGCCGTGTGCACCCTGTTCGGCGTCGCCATCGCGGTGACCCTGGTGTCCTGGCTGGCCGCCGTGCCCGGCGCGCTGGACGCCAGGGCCGCGCACGAGGCCTGGCGCTCGCCCGGCCCCGCCGCCAGTGCCGAAGCCGCCACCGTCCTGGTCAAGAGCAGCGAGGACCGGGTGCGGGACAAGACCATCGTCCGGGTCGACGTCGCCGCGCTCACCCCGGACGCCCCGGCCGCGCCCGGCCTGCTCCGGGTGCCGCAGCCGGGCGAGGTGCTGCTGTCCCCGGCGCTGGCCGCGCTGGCCAGGGACCTGCCGGCCGACCATCTGGCCAAACGCTTCCAGGGCAAGGTGATCGCCGAACTGGGCGACCAGGCGCTGGTCTACCCCGGCGAGCTGGTCGCGGTGGTCGGGCACAGCCAGCAGACCCTGGCCGAGTACGACGCCTACCCGGCGGCCGGCCTGGTCCCGACCTTCGAGCCGCAGCCCGAGTTCATCCTGCTGCTGCTCTCCCAGGTCGGCCTGGTCGTGCTGGTGGTGCCCAGCCTGGTGCTGATCGCCTCCTCGGCCCGGCTCACCGCGGCCCGCCGGGAACGCCGCCTGGCCGCGCTCCGGCTGGCCGGGGCGACCCCGGGGCAGGTGGTCGCGATCACGGTGGCGGAGATCGCGATCGCCACCGTGCTCGGCACCCTGCTCGGCCTGCTGCTCGGCCCGCTGGCCAGGGGACTGACCACGCAGCTGCCCTGGAACGGCGGCACCTGGTTCGCCGCCGACCTGGAACCCAGCTGGCTGCTCAGCCTCGGCATCGCGGCAGGCACCCCGCTGCTGGTGGTCGGCGCGGCCGTGTTCGGCCTGCGCCGGGTGCTCACCCAGCCGCTGGGCGCGGCCCAGCAGCACGGCCGCAAGGCGCCCAGCGCGTGGCGGCTGCTCATCCTGGTGGGCGCGGGCGTGGCCTTCGCCGGCGGCATCAGCATCGCCAGCGCCACCGGCGGCACCTCGGTGCTGATCGGCGCGCTGGCCGCGATCGCGCTGGCCGCCTCGGTGGTCGGCCCGTGGATGACCTCGGTGGTCGGCCGGATCTTCACCAAGCTCTGGCGCCGCCCGTCCACCCTGCTGGCCGGCCGCCGCCTGCGCGATGACCCCAAGGCCGCCTACCGGGCCGCCTCCGGCGTGGTGCTCGCGGTGTTCACCGGCTGCCTTGCGCTGACCGTGCTGCCCTCGCTGGAGAGCAAGGTGGACCAGCGGGTCTGGGGCCCGTGGAAGGAGGGCGTGCTCTACACCACGGTCTCCGCTGACGAGGCGCCCACCGCCGCCGAACGGTTGCGGGTGGAGCTGGCCAAGCGCGGGGTGAACAGCCCGGTCGGCGTGGCCGCGCAGGGCAACCTGCGGGACAGCGCGGACAACCACGTCGGCCGCGCGATCGTGCTCAGCTGCGCGGACGCCACCCGGCTGATGTGGGTGGAGATCGGCCAGTGCGGCGGCCAGCCCGGCGTCCGGATCGGCAAGGGCACGAAGCTGCCTCCCGGCCCGCTGCAGTTCGCCTCCTACAGCAGCAAGGGCGACTCGCGCACCCCGCTGCCGGCGAACCCGGTGGTGCACCAGATGGCCGGGTCCACCGACAAGGCCGACCGGATCATGCTGATCGACCCCGAGGTGATCCCCAGCGGCGCCCAGCTCAACGGCTACACGCTGACCGTGCAGACCAGCCCGGCCAACGCGGAGCTGGTGCGCACCCTGCTGATCGAACAGGTGCCCGGCGGCCGGATCGGCTTGCTGGAGGCCCAGCAGGGCCGCGACGGCATGCAGGTCGCGGACATGCGCCGGATCGCGATGATCGGCCTGATCATCGCGGGCCTGCTCGGCGGCATCAGCGCCGCCATCACCGCAGCCGGCGCGGTGGTCGACCGCAGGCGCACGCTGGCCGCGCTGATCGCCGCGGGCACCCCGGTGCGGGTGCTGGCCAGGGCGCTGCGCACGGAGGCGGCGCTGCCGTCACTGGTGGCGACGCTGGGCGCGGGCATCGCGGGACTGGTGGTCGGAGCTGGACTGATGACCATCGCCAGGGCCCCGCTGACGCTCAACCTGTGGCTGCTCACACCACTGGTGGTCGGCTTCGGCGTGGCCGTGGTCGCCGCGTCCGCCTGTGGTCCGCTGCTGCGCAGGATCTCTCCTCAGTCCTACGCCGAGGAGTGACGCCTCGGCCGTTCGGCCAGTCCGCCGACTGGCCGAACGGTCGGGGTCGGTATGGCTTAACGGCCGATCCGGAACCGGGGTCTACCAGCGCAAACTGGTTACAGACACAGAGAGCGCGAAGTGAAGGAGACCACGATGCTGGAGATGGTGCTGACCTGGACGGGCGCGGTGCTGAGCCTGCTGGTGCTGCTGCTGATGATCCTCCCGGCCGTGGTCGACGGCCAGGGCGAGCCGAGGGCCATGAAGGTCGCTCGCACCGAGCGGATCAAGGCCACCCGCGCGGCCCGCGCGGCGCACCGGACCCGCCGCCCGGTGCGCCACGCCGGACCGATCGCCGCCTGAGCCGGGACTTCCCGAGCGTCCCCACTATCCACAAAGGACCCCGCGCCCACCGAGGGCACGGGGTCCTTCGTCGTTCAGCTCAGAGGTTCGGGTACAGCGGGTGCTTGGCGGCCAGGTCGGTGACCCGCCCGCGCAGCGCGGCCGCGTCGAAGTCCGGGGTGAGCGCCTTGGCGATCACGTCCGAGACCTCGGCGAAGTCGGCGTCGGTGAAGCCGCGGGTGGCCAGCGCCGGGGTGCCGATGCGCAGGCCCGAGGTGACCATCGGCGGGCGCGGGTCGAACGGGACCGCGTTCCGGTTGACCGTGATGCCGACCTCGTGCAGCCGGGCCTCGGCCTGCTTGCCGTCCAGCTCGTGCTGGCGCAGGTCGGCCAGCACCAGGTGCACGTCGGTGCCGCCGGTCAGCACGTTGACCCCGCCGCCGGCCTTGACCAGCGTCTCGGCCAGGATCTTGGCCCCGGACAGGGTGCGCCGCTGCCGGTCCGCGAACTCCTCGGTCGCGGCGATCTTGAACGCCACCGCCTTGGCCGCGATCACGTGCTCCAGCGGCCCGCCCTGCTGACCGGGGAACACGGCGGAGTCGATCTTCTTGGCGAACTCCTGGGTGCACAGGATGGTGCCGCCGCGCGGCCCGCCCAGGGTCTTGTGCGTGGTGGTGGTCACCACGTGCGCGTGCGGCACCGGGTTGGGGTGCAGCCCGGCCGCGACCAGCCCGGCGAAGTGCGCCATGTCCACCATCAGGTAGGCGCCCACCTCGTCGGCGATCCGGCGGAACTCGGCGAAGTCCAGCTGCCGCGGGTAGGCCGACCAGCCGGCCAGGATCAGCTTCGGCTGGTGCTCCTTGGCCAGCCGCTCGACCTCGGCCATGTCGATCAGGCCGGTGTCCTCGCGCACCTGGTAGGCGGCCACGTCGTAGAGCTTGCCGGAGAAGTTGATCCGCATGCCGTGCGTGAGGTGGCCGCCGTGCGCCAGCTCAAGGCCGAGGATCTTGTCGCCGGGGGTGAGCAGCGCGTGCATCACCGCGGCGTTGGCCTGCGCGCCGGAGTGCGGCTGCACGTTGGCGTGCTCGGCGCCGAAGAGGTCCTTGACCCGCTGGATGGCCAGCCGCTCGGAGACGTCGACGTGCTCGCAGCCACCGTAGTAGCGCTTGCCGGGGTAGCCCTCGGCGTACTTGTTGGTCAGCACCGAGCCCTGCGCCTCGAGCACGCCCACCGGGGCGAAGTTCTCCGAGGCGATCATCTCCAGGGTGGACTGCTGGCGGCGGAGCTCGGCGCCCAGGACCTCGGCGATCTCCGGGTCGATCTGCGCGAGCGGAGTGTCCAAAGTGGACATGATCGGGTCTCCCTTTCAGCCTGCGGTCAGCTCGTCGTAGGCATCCGGCGTGAGCAGCTCTCCGTCCGAACCCGCGCGGTTGATCTTGATCAGCCACCCGGCTCCGAACGGGTCGGAGTTCAGCAATGCCGGATCCTCGGCCACCGCCTGGTTGACCTCGGTCACCGTTCCCGCGACCGGGGCCAGCAGGTCGCTGACCGATTTCGTCGACTCGATCTCACCGCACGCCTCTCCGGCGCTGACCACCGCCCCCACCTCGGGCAGCTGGACGAACACCACGTCGCCGAGCGCCTCGGCGGCGTAGGCGGTGATGCCCACGGTGGCCACCTCGCCCTCGGTGATCCACTCGTGGTCCTTGGTGTAGCTCAGTTCACGGGGCACAGACACAGCGGTATTGCCTTTCGCGGGGAAGTTTCGCAGGTCAGCGGGAGCGCTTGTAGAACGGGACGGCGACCACTTCTGCCGGTTCGGCGTTGCCGCGCACGTCCACGACCACCTCGGTGCCCGCGTCGGCGTGCGCGTGGTCGAGGTAGGCGAGCGCGATCGGGTGACCGAGGGTGGGGGAGGGCGCGCCGCTGGTGACCTCGCCCACCACGGTGCCGTCGGCGAGCTTGACCAGCTGCCCGGCCCGCGGACTGCGACGGCTCTTGCCGGCCAGCCCGACCAGCGCGCGGGTGGTGTGCGTGCGCGCCTCCAGCGCCGAGCGGCCGACGAAGTCGCCGAGCTTGTCGAAGCGGACTACCCGGCCCAGCCCCGCGTCGAAGGGGGTCACCCCGACGTGCAGCTCGTTGCCGTAGAGCGGCATGCCCGCCTCCAGTCGCAGGGTGTCCCGGCAGGCCAGCCCGGCGGGCTTGAGGCCGAGCGGCTCACCCGTCTCGGCGATCCGCTGCCAGACCGCACCGGCCAGTTCGGCGGCCACGTAGACCTCGAAGCCGTCCTCGCCGGTGTAGCCGGTGCGGGCCAGGAACACGTCATGCCCGGCGATCACCGCGGGGCGTCCGGCGTAGTACTTCAGGTCGGTGAGGTCCTGCCCGGTGACCGCGGTCACGATCTCCGCCGACGCCGGGCCCTGCACCGCGATCAGCGCGGTCTCCGCGGACCGGTCGAGGACCTCGGCGGCCAGGCCGTGCGCCCGCTCGCCGAGCAGCGCCCGCACCAGCACCGCGTTGGAGGCGTTGGCCACCACCAGGAACTTCCGCTCGGCCTGCCGGTAGACCACCAGGTCGTCCAGCACTCCACCGTTGGTGTGGCAGAGCATGGTGTACCGCGCCCGGCCGACCGCCAGCGAGCCGATCGCGCCGACCAGCGCGTAGTCCAGCACCCGCCCGGCCTCGGGACCGGTGACCTCGATCTCGCCCATGTGGCTGAGGTCGAACAGCCCGGCGGCCTCCCGGACCACCTTGTGCTCGGCCAGCTCACTGCTGTAGCGCAGCGGCATCGACCAGCCGGCGAAGTCGGTGAACTGGGCGCCCAGCGCGACGTGCTGGGCGTGCAGGGGGCTGCGGCGGGACGCGCCGAGTCCGGTCACGGGAGGCTCCTGGGGTCGAGGCGTCGACGGGCATGCGGACGCCGCTGGCGAGCCTCCCCGCTCTGTCATGGGACCTGAGAGCTTCCCCGCGCGAACACGGGTTGCACCGTGGGTGAGGTGGGCGAACCCACCTGCTTTCCAGAGTCGCCTCGCTCGAACGGTGACGTTGCCTGAGAGTTTCCGGGGAGAGGTTGCTCCTTCGGCGTCCCGTGCGTGCTGCGTGCCGGGATCTCTCCCGCCCGAGCTCAAACGGCCGATATGCGGTTGTGCCGCGAACCTTCCGGGACACCCCGTGGGTCTGTCAACCCCTGGGCAGCTCGACCTTGACCCGCAGCCCGCCGTCCGGCCGCCGGTGGGCCTGCACCGTGCCGCCGTGCGCGCGGGTGATCGAGTCCACGATGGACAGGCCCAGTCCGGCGCCTTCGCCCTTGTCGGTGCGGCCCTCGCCGCGCCGGAACGGCTCGAACAGCTGCGGGATCTGCTTCGCTGGCACCTTGGGGCCGGTGTTGGACACGGTGAGCCCGCCGAAGGCGTCGGTGCGCACCCACACCGTGCCGCCCTCGGCCAGGTTGTGCCGGATCGCGTTGGAGACCAGGTTGGCGACCAGCTGGGTGAGCAGCACCCGGTCCCCGGAGACGGTCGCCTCGGTGAGCCGCACCTGGAGCTCCACCTGCCTGCGCTCGGCCTCGGCCCGGTACTGCTCGACCGCCTCGCCGACCACCGCGTGCAGCTCCACCTCCGCGCGTTTCTCCAGGCCGCGGTCGCTGCGGGCGAGCACCAGCAGCCCGTCGATGAGCCGCTCGATCCGCCGGTTCGCGGTGAGCAGCTGCTCCCTGATCTCGGCCGCCTTCTCCGGGCTGGGGTTCCCGGCCAGCCCGATCTGCACCGCGGCCCGCTGCACCGCCAGCGGCGTGCGCAGCTCGTGCGAGGCGTTGGCCACGAACCGGCGCTGGCTGTCGAAGGAGGACTCCAGCCGGTCCAGCATCCGGTCGAAGGTCTCGGCCAGCTCGGTCAGCTCGTCCGGCGGGCCCTTCAGCGCCAGCCGCTCGTGCAGGTTGGTCGAGGACAGCCGCTGCGCGGTGGCGGTGATGGTGTGCAGCGGCCGCAGCACCCGGCCGGAGAGCCACCAGCCCGCGGCCACCGACAGCGCGGCCACGCCGACCAGGGACAGGATGGACACCAGCAGCAGGGTGTCCAGCGTGGTGGCCTCCACCGCCCTGGTCACCTCGCCCGCCGGCACGAAGCCCAGCGTGCCGTCCGGGTTGTACCCGCGGACCGCGACCGAGGACGGCACGGTGTCCATCGGCATGGCGCGGCCCATCGTGGTCGCCAGCCGGAACGAGAGCTGGTCGCGCACCAGCAGGTAGATCACGGTGAGCAGCACCGCGCCGCTACCAAGGAACAGCGCGCCGTACAGCGCGGTCAGCTTGACCCGGACGGTCAGCCGGGCTGGGCGCTCAGATGCGGTAGCCGGCACCGGGCACCGTCTCGATCACCGGCGGCTCGCCGAGCTTGGCGCGCAGCTTGGACATGGCCACCCGCACCGCGTTGGTGAACGGGTCCGCGTGCTCGTCCCAGGCCAGCTCCAGCAGCCGCTCCGAGCTGACCACCGCGCCCTGGGCGCGCAGCAGCACCGACAGCACCGCGAACTCCTTGGGGGACAGGTCGATCCGCCGCCCGTCCCGGCTGACCAGGCGGTTGGCGGTGTCCAGCCGGACGCCGTTGCGGCTGAGCACCGGCGGCAGCGCGGGCTGGCTGCGCCGCCCCAGCGCCTGCACCCTGGCCAGCAGCTCCGGGTACTCGAACGGCTTGGTCAGGTAGTCGTCCGCGCCGAGCTGGAGACCGTCCACCTTGTCCTCCAGCGACCCGGCCGCGGTGAGCATCAGCACCTTGGTCCGGCTGCCCCTGGTGGCCAGCTCGGCGCACACGTCGTCGCCGTGCCGCCCCGGCAGGTCGCGGTCGAGCACCAGCACGTCGTAGTCGTGCACGGCCAGCCGCTCCTGCGCGGACAGGCCGTCGAAGACCACGTCCACCGCCATCGCCTCCGCCCGCAGCCCGGAGGCCACCAGCTCGGCCAGCACGACCTCGTCCTCGGCCACCAGAACCCGCATGCCACCGAGTATGCGCGGGCGGGGGGTTTCCGGAATGTTTCCGTCGGCGGAGAGCCTCCGGAAACACCCGTCCGCGTAGACCTGGCACCACAACGCCGGGCCAACGGGTCCGACGCGGTGAGGAGGAACGATGAACACGCTGACCCGGCTGGGCCTGGGTGTCACCGCGCTGGTGACCGCCTTCACCCTGAGCGCCTGTGGTGGTGGCGAGGACAAGGCCGACGGCCCGGCCAGCCTCAACGGCGGCAACAAGGGCACCGAGCAGAAGGCAGGCGCGGACGACGTGCCCAAGGACCCCAAGGCGGCGATGCTGAAGTTCGCCGCGTGCATGCGGGAGAACGGCGTCGACTTCCCCGACCCCGACCCCAACTCGGGCGGCATGGCGCGGGCGATCCCGATGGAGGGCGACCACGCCAAGATGGACAAGGCCAACGAGGCCTGCAAGAAGTACCTGCCCAAGAGCGACTTCGACCCCAACGACCCGAAGGAGAAGGACAAGCGGGCCAAGATGAACCAGTGCCTGCGGGAGAAGGGCATCGATATCAAGGAGGCCGAGGGCGGCAACGGGGCCACCATCAACCTGGGCGATGACAAGGACAAGGCCGAGAAGGCCATGAAGGAATGCGGCATGGGCGACGCGGGCATGGCCGGGGCGGAGCCGGTGAAATGACCGAACCGCGACGCCCACGCCGCCGCTGGCCGTACGTGGTGCTCACCGCGGCCGCTGTCACCGCGGTCGGGGTGACCGGGGTGCTGGTGCTGGGGCACAACGAGGACGCCAAGGCGGACAAGGGGAACCAGCAGCCGCAGAGCAAGACCAGCAAGGTCGTCCGGACCACGTTGCAGGAGCACGAGGAGCTCTCCGGCAAGCTCGGCTACAGCGGGAAGTTCGACGTCACCGCCCACGGCGGCGGCGGGGTGGTCACCTGGCTGCCCAAACCCGGCGACCAGCTCGGCCGGGGCGATGCCGTGTACCAGGTCAACGACAAGCCGGTGCCGCTGCTGTTCGGGGACAAGCCGTTCTGGCGCAAGCTGGAGTCCGGTATGGACAAGGGCTCCGACGTCAAGCTGCTGGAGCAGAACCTGCGCGCACTGGGCTACACCGGCTTCACCGTGGACGAGAAGTTCGACGCGAAGACCGCGGCCGCGGTGAAGAAGTGGCAGAAGAAGCTCGGCCTGGAACAGACCGGCTCGGTCGACCCGGCCGCGGTGGTGCTCCAGCCCGGCGCCTTCCGAGTGTCCACTGTGGACGCCCCCCTGGGCATGCCCGCGCAGGGCAAGGTGCTCGCCGGCACCGGCACCACCCGCACGGTCACCGTGGACGTGCCGGTGGAGAAGCAGTCCCTGGCCAAGGAGGGCGCCGAGGTGGAGGTGACCCTGCCCGGCGGCAAGTCCACCAAGGGCAAGGTGACCTCGGTCGGCACGGTGGCGGAGAAGTCCACCGAGGAGAGCGGCCCCGGCAGCGGCAAGACCGTGATCAAGGCCGAGGTGGAGCTGACCGAGCCGGAGGCCGCTGGCAAGCTGGACGCGGCGCCGGTGCGGGTCGGTTTCACCAGCCGCCGCAAGGAGAACGTGCTCACCGTGCCGGTCGGCGCGCTGCTCGCGCTGTCCGAGGGCGGCTACGCGGTGGAGGTCGTGCAGGCCGACGGCAGCGGCAAGCTGGTCGCGGTCGAGCTGGGCATGTTCGCCAAGGGCAAGGTCGAGGTGAGCGGGTCCGGTCTCAGCGAGGGCGCCACGGTGAAAGTGGCCGGGCTATGACTCCGGTGATCGAGCTTTCCGCGGTGTCCAAGGAGTACGCGGGTGGCGTGCACGCGCTGCGCGGGGCCAGCCTGCGGATCGACTCCGGCGAGCTGCTCGCCGTTGTCGGCCCGTCCGGCTCCGGCAAGTCGACCATGCTCCAGCTGATGGGCACCCTGGACCACCCGACCTCGGGCACCGTGCGGCTGCTGGGGCATGAGGTCCAGTCGCTGTCGGACCGGCAGCTCTCCGCGGTGCGGGCGCACTGGATCGGGTTCGTCTTCCAGCAGTTCTTCCTCACCCCGTACCTGTCCGCGACGCAGAACGTGGCCACCGGGCTGCTCTACCACGGGGTGCCCAGGGCCGAGCGGATCGCGCGGTCGGTGCACGCGCTGGAGCGGGTCGGCCTCGGCCACCGGGTCGAGCACAAACCGGCCGAGCTCTCCGGCGGCGAGCGGCAGCGGGTGGCCATCGCCAGGGCGCTGGTCGGCAAACCGGCCATCGTGCTGGCCGACGAGCCGACCGGCGCGCTGGACTCGGCCTCCGGGCGCGGCGTGCTGGAGCTGCTGCACGAGCTGCACGAGGACGGCACCACGATCGCGGTGATCACGCACGACATGGAGATCGCCCGCTCGCTGCCGCGCAGGGTGGAGCTGCTCGACGGTGTGGTGCGGCACGACAGCGGGCTGGTGGCGGCATGATCAGAATGAGGTCCACGCCGCCGGGCAACCTGCCGAGGCTGCCGCGATCGGCCCGGATCAGCGTGTTCGACCTGGTGCGGGCCGGGCTCACCGGGGTCTTCGGCCGACCGGCGCGGGCGATCCTGTCCGCGCTGGGCATCGCGATCGGGGTGGCGGCCATGGTGTCCGTGCTGGGCATCTCCGCCTCCAGCCAGGCCGAGCTGCAGGCCAAGCTGGAGTCCTTGGGCACCAACCTGTTGCGGGTCGGCGCCGGCCAGACCATGTTCGGTGAGTCGGCCAAGCTGCCGGAGGACGCCTCGGCCATGGTGCGCCGGATCGGCTCGGTGCAGAAGGCCTCCTCGGTGGCCGCGCTCAGCGGGGTCAAGGTGCTGCGCAGCGACAAGGAGGACCCGCAGAACACCGGCGGGCTCAGCGTGGAGGCGGTCGAGCAGAACCTGGTCGACACCCTCGGCGGCAAGATCAAGGCGGGGGCCTGGTTCAACGCGGCCACCGCCAAGTTCCCGGGTGTGGTGCTGGGCAGCGTCGCGGCGCAGCGGCTGGCCGTGACCCAGCCCGGCGAGCAGGTCTTCCTGGGCGGCAAGTGGTTCACCGTGCTGGGCATCCTGGAGCCGATGCCGCTGGCCGAGGAGCTGGACCGCTCGGCCATGGTGAGCTGGGAGGTGGCCAAGAGCCAGCTCGGCTTCGACGGTCACCCGACCACGGTCTACGAGCGCTCGCTGGAGTCCACTGTGGACAAGGTGCGCGAGGTGCTGCCGGGCACGGTGAACCCGAAGAACCCGGAGGAGGTCAAGGTCAGCCGGCCCTCCGACGCGCTGGCCGCGCAGATCCAGGCCAAGGCCACCTTCACCACGCTGTTCCTCGGGCTGGGCGCGGTCGCCCTGCTCGTCGGCGGGGTCGGGGTGGCGAACACGATGGTGATCTCCGTGCTGGAACGGCGGTCCGAGATCGGTCTGCGGCGCTCGCTCGGGGCGGGCCGCGGGCAGGTCAGGGCGCAGTTCCTCACCGAGGCGGTGCTGCTGTCCGGACTCGGCGGGGTGTTCGGGGTCCTGCTGGGACTGGGCGTCAGCATCGGCTACGCGATGAGCAACGACTGGCCGGTGGCGCTTCCGCTGGAGGCGATCGCCGGCGGCGTCGGGGCCTCGGTGCTCATCGGCACCCTGGCGGGGTGGTTCCCCGCCGGGCGTGCGGCCAAGCTGTCGCCGACGGTAGCCCTCGCGTCAGCCTGAACCGCACACCCGGACCGGGTGCCTCTCCCACGGGGAAAAACAGGGGAGAGGCGCCCGGTCCTTTTCGCGTTCCTCAGGCGGCGTAACCCTTGCCGCCGATCCAGGTGCCCATGTTCCAGGTGCTGACCCAGTAGGCGCGGGGCACGTTCGCCCAGCCACCGCCGCCCGCGCCTTCACCGGCGGGGTCGGCCACGAGCACGGTGTTGCCGTGGTCCTTGTAGCCCACGATCGCGACGTAGTGGTAGATGGTGCCGCCCGGGTAGCCCGGCGGGCGCCAGCCGCTGATCACGTTGGCCACCAGCGGGTAGCCGTTGTCCAGGTTGAGCAGCACGTCCCGCTTCAGCAGGTCCCGCTGGGCGGTGCTGGGCGGGTCGGCCATGTTCTTGGTCGCGAACCACTGGGTGTTCGCGAACCGGTTGAGCGCGTTGCGGACCAGGCCGATGTGGTCGGTGCCGCCGGTGTGCGTGCCCATGTAGTTGGCCAGGGTCTGCTGGCTGGGCGGGCTGACCCTGGTGCTCAGCGCGATCCAGGTCGAGCCGGGGCCGCACCAATAGCCGGTCTGCTGTCGTTGCCAGGTGTAGTTGAGGACTCGGCTTTCCGCTTGCACACCCAGCTCGTGTGCGGCGATGGCCGTGGCCTTGTCCGGTGACGGGGTCTCCGTGGCGCTTGCCAGCCCGGCGCTGCCCATCAGCAGGGCGACGGTGCTGACCAGCACCATCGTGATGAGTCGTCGAGTCATGCTCGCTCCATCCTTGCCAGTTGCCGTAGTGGAAGTTTCACTGGAAGGGGACTCTTTTGGCTTTCTTATTCACGTATATCTGAAAAGCGCAGGTCGAGTTAGCTTTCCCGGTGTTCGGGGGAAGTGAGATGGCGCATGCTTCGAATACATTTCACGCCGGAGGACCTGGGGCGGACCCGGGTGGCCAACGCGCCCGACCCGCTCTGGGAGTCCATGCTGAGCCTGCACCGGCTGCGGGCCAGGGACGGCGCCCTGGTCTTCGGCCAGTGGCGGGCCAGGGTGCGCGGCGGCCTGGCCACCGCCGAGGTCCGCCCTGAACTGCGCATGCTGCTGCCGCTGGTGCCCCAGCGCGGCTACTTCCCGGACTTCCTCACCCCGGCCGACGCCCGCGCGGGCTGGCAGGCGGGCATCGACGCGCTGCTGCACACCCCGGCCGCCCGGCTGCGGGCCGAGCTGGAGCTGCTGGCCGGGCGGCAGCACCTGCCGTCCTGGGCGGCCGGGCTGGCCGAGGGCGACCCGGATCTGCTGCGCAGGCTGGCCACCGCGCTGACCGCCTACTACGAGCTGGCGGTGGCCCCGTTCAGCGGCGCGCTGCAGGCCCAGCTGGACGCCGACCGCGCGCTGCGCGCCCGCTCCCTGCTCGACGGCGGGGCGGAGGGCCTGCTGGAGAGCCTGCGGCCGATGATGCGCTGGCAGAACCCGGTGCTGGAGGTGGACTACCCGACCGAGCAGGAGCTGCGCCTGGACGGGCGCGGGCTGCTGCTGGTGCCCTCGTTCTTCTGCTGGCGGCACCCGATCAGCCTGCTCGACCCGACCCAGCCGCCGGTGCTGGTCTACCCGGTGGAGAAGGACCCGGCCTGGTTCGGCGGCACGGCCGAGGCGGCGGCCCCCGCGGTGGCCGCACTGCTGGGCGGGACCAGGGCCGCGGTGCTGGCCACGGTCGGCGTCGGCTGCACCACCGGCGAGCTGGCCCGCCGCCTCCGGATCTCCCCGGCCTCGGCGAGCCAGCACACCACCGTGTTGCGCAACGCGGGCCTGATCACCAGCCGCCGCAACGGTCCGGTGGTGCTGCACACCCAGACCCCGCTGGGCGCCAGGCTGCTGCGGCCCTGACCGCGCTCACCAGGTGCGGTCGACGAAGTTGCTGTCGATGTAGATCTCCCACCCGTAATGCGACTCCGGGTGGCCACCGGTGTACTGCTTGACCCGCCTGCGCGGCCACAGGTCCCCGCGCACGTACCGGCTGTCCACGTTGGCCGCGCCGTCCCAGTGCGCCATCCAGATGTGGTCTGGCAGCGGGAAACCGGGTGCGTTGGCCATGGCCTGGATGCCGGTGGCCGCGCTGCTGTACACACCGGTGCGGAAACCGAGCTGGTGCACCCGGATGATCCAGTTCCGCAGGTAGGTCAGCACCGCGTCCCGGCAGGGCCCGTCCTCGGGGTTGAAGCTCTCCATGTCGGCGTAGATGGTGCTGCCGTTGCCGATCCCGAGATGCCGGGCCTGTTGCGCGGCGTCGTTGCCGTCCGCCCAGCCCTCGTGGCCCGCGTGGTCCGGATTGATCTTGTTGCGGAACCCGGTGCACGGGGCCTGCAACCCCACGTAGACCGGCAGCAGCCGCCAGCCCCTGCTGACCTGCCGGTGCACCCAGTCCCACTTCAGATGCCGCTGCCCGCACGCCTTGCTGATGCCGCCGATGTAGATGCCGACCGCGCGGTAGGGCGAGTACCGCAACCAGGTATCCATGCCCTCGTTCGGCGGCGCGGAACAGGTGTCGAACCCGTACCCGGTGAAGTCACCCGGCTGCACGACCCAGGAGGCGGCCCTCGGTGCCGCCCCGGTGACCGGCCGGGGGTTTGCCGGTACCGCGTCGCCGGTGATCCGGGCCGAGTCCAGCACGGCCCTGATGCCCGCGGCCGAGCTGCCGTAGCTGGCCGTCACCAGCACCCCGGCGGCCGGGACCTGCATCGTGATCTCGTGCCCAGCCGGCGCCGGCAGCGCGGCCGCCCGCGCCGACCCGGGCTCCGCGGTCACGGTGTCCGGGCGGATCACCCCGTCCACCAGGGGTTCCACCAACAGCGCCTCGGTCCGGCCCAGCACCCTGGACGGGCACCGCTGCCGATCACCCTGCTTGCCGAGGTAGACCACGTTCTGGTCGAACCGCACACACCGCGCCGGCGCGCCGTCGAGCTCGACCACCTCCCACGAAGCCGGGACCGCCACCCGGTAGCCCCGGTACTCCACCATCTTCAACGGTTCAGTCGATGCGTCCGAAGTGGACACTCCAGTGGTCAGTCCTAATAGGACGACCAGACCGCGGATCGCGTGTGCTGACAGGGACCCTAGCGGCATGATGCCTCCCGGATGCGCTGCGCCCGACCAGCAGCGTGACACCGGAGCTGCGGTCGCGCCGGACCGCGCCACGCTTTCCACCCCGAAGGGTGAGCTGTTGAGGACCCAGCGACGGGCATGGGGAACCTCAAGACCCGCTTGCGTCTTGGCCTTTGACTTTGGCAGATCAAAAGAATGTCCTCGCCGGACGGGCAGACCCCCGGAGGGGTGGGACAAGTCAAAAGCCGGGACGAGCAGGTTGCGGGGCTGAGCAGGCTGCCGACTCAAGACCCAGCGTGCTCGCGGTCCTCTCGTCTTCTCCGCACGACCTTCCGACAGCGAACCACATCCCCACCAGCGGCCGCTGTCACCTTCCGAGGCTTTGGTTGCGCGCCTGTGAGCGTCCGCTGGTGGGGATGCGGTTAGCAGTCTCCAGGCCGTACGGAGAAGACGAGAGGCCCACTTTGTGGGTTTTCACCCCAAGGCCCAAGCCTCGCCTAGAAGTTCGACAGCACCTGTGCCAGCACCTTCTCCAGTGACCTCGGATCCTGCGAGTCGTAAGCCTTCGCCCGCGATGCCCGCGCGATCTGCTCCAGTACCCGCAAATCGCTGCTCTGCCCATACGCGATCGGGAAAACCCGCACCGACCGCTCCGGGCTGTACTGCCGCAGGTCCGCCACCAGGCTCTCCAGGTTCTCATCCTCCGGGTACCGGTTCGCGCCGTCGCTCAGCAGCACCACCGCGTTGATCCGCTTCGGGTCCAGGTTCTGCCGCAGTTCCTTCTGCACCTGGCGGATCGTCGCGTACAGCGCCGTGTCTCCTTGTGCGGTCAGCTTGTCCACCTGCGTCCGGTACCTCGGCAGCACCGCCGACACCGGCCCGGGTTCCACCAGTACCCGCCAGGGCGTGGACTCCGAGGCGCCCGGTGAGCTGAAGGTCCACAAGCCCAGCCGGTCGTCCGGTGCCAGGTTGTCCAGGGCCGCGCCGCTGGCCGCTGCCTTGGCTCCGTCCAGGCGGGTGGGGCCGCCGGGGATGGCGGGTTCGGCCATGGAGCCGGAGACGTCGATGACCATCAGGACGTTGGCGCGTTTGCGGTGTTCGCGCCAGGCTTCGGGGAGTTTGGCGAGCACTGGGCCGGACGGGGTGCGGATGAGTTTGAGCTCGCGGTCGGGCAGGATTCCTTTCTCCTTGCGGAGTTCCGGGCCTGCCTTGCCTTCGGCGTCGCGGAAGCCGATGGCGGTGAAGCGGTCCTGTTTGCCCACCAGGAAAGCCTGGAAGTCCTTGGCGATCTCCTTGCGCACGGGGTCGGCGTCCGGCCAGTCGAGCACCAGGTACGGGTTGTCCGACATCAGGGTGCCGTCGTTGGGGTAGACCGCGACCAGGGGGACCTTGGGCGGGGTGGGTTTGCCCTCGGTGCGGCCCTCGGGCTGGCCCCGGTTGAAGTCGACGATGGACTTCTCCTCCACCGTCACCGCGCTGATGTAGTCCAGGCCGCTCTCGTTGCGGCCCCGGCCCGCCTCGTACAGGTTCTGCAGGAAGGTCAGCGTGGTCTCGCCGTAGTGCACGACGCTGTTCTCCACGCCCCGGACGTAGTTCACCGCCTTGGCATCGGCCAGGTCGGCCTCGGTCAGGTCGTCCGAGCGGCCAGTGCCCGCGAAGAAGGTGGCGACCGTGGCGTGCAGGCCCGAGGTGGACAGGTTCGGGTTGGTCTTGCCCAGGCGGAAGGCGCCCCACTCCGGGTGGCCGTACTTGGCCCAGCCCTGCGGGTTCTGCGCCAGCTCCAGCAGGGTGCGCCAGCCGATCGGCTGTTCCGGCCAGCCCAGCGCCTTCGCCATCGGCTCCGGCATGCCGACCACCAGCGGGGTCTTGGCCAGGCTCACCGCGTCCCGGTCGGCGGTCAGGGAGACGCCGGTCGGCTTGTCCTGGCAGCGCAGGTGGCGTTGCTGGGCGATCTTGAGCCAGGTGGTGGCCGCCGGGGTCCAGGCGTCCGGGCGGGCCTCGCCCATCTGCTGGGCGTGCCAGCCGCAGGCCATCGCGTCCACCGAGCCGCCGCTGCCCAGCGCGGAGGAGTTGACCGTCCTGGCCGCCGCGCACCTGTCCCGCACCGGCCGCCGGGCCGCGCCGTACTCCTTGGCCAGCTCGCTCATCAGGTCGCCCTTCTCCGGCGACACCACCACCAGGATCTCCACCCGTTCCCCAGCGCACTGCGTGGGCGCCGGCGGCCCGCCGGGGGTCAGGCCGGGCAGCAGCACCGCCAGCAGCAGCACCGCGCCGAGCACGGCCAGCCCGATGAACGGCCACCGCAGCCTCCGCAGCAGCAGCCCGTCTCCCGCCATGGGACCCCCTCGCGACAACTCCACCGGACACCTATCGTCGTCGCGCGGGCACGGTCAGTGGTTACGCCGAACCCACAAAAGGGTCACGGGCCTTGCTCCGGCGGCGGCTGCGCTGGGGCCTGCGGCTGCGGGGCGGAGTCCAGCAGGCGCAGCGCGATCGCGGCGAGCAGCTGCTGCCGTTCGCGCTCGTCGGTGAGCTGGGCGGCCATCTCCACCGCGCGCATGGTGTTCACCGTCCGCACCACCTCGGCGTTCAACAGGTCGAACATCCGGGCCGCGCGCTCCCTGGTGGAGCGGGCCTCGCTCAGGTACAGCGCGGCGACCGCCTCGCAGACCACCCCGCTCACCGTGCCCAGCCACGCGGTGTCCCCGCCCTGGAACACCAGCAGCGCCACCGAGGCCAGGATCACCATGAACCCGAGCCCGGCCGCGGCCACCGCCAGCCGGAAGCTCAGCCAGCCCTCCGTCCGCGCGGTCTCGTGGTAGTCGGCGTAGAGCTGCAGCTGCCGGGCGGTGAAGTCCGCCTCCGGCCGCCGCGGCCCGCCCGCGGGCTCCGGCTCGCCCGGCGGCGCGGGTTCCCTGCGCAGCCCGGCCGCCACGCCCTCGGCCAGCTCCCGCACCGGCGAACCGCCCCGCTGTCGCGCGCGCAGCTGGTGCCGCAGCACCGACACGCTCGGCAGCAGCGCGCCGGCCACGCCGACCACGAAGAACATCAGCCCGGCCACCACGACCCAGTTGTCCACGGCCGGTGACCGTACGCGCACGCAACGCCACAACTCCGGCGAACCGGACAGGTTGGGCCGAACAGGTGCGTTCCCGCCCCTGGCCGAACCACGCCAGCTAACCTCGGCCCGTGACGCTGCTGGCCGGGGAGTTCGCCCCCTTCGGCGCCTCGCACTGGGGTGCGATCGCGGTCTTCGCCGCCGGCGCCGCCGTGCTGATCCTGCTCGGCCGCAGGCTGGACACCGAGGAGTCCCGGCTCCGGTTCAGCCGTGGGCTGGCGCTGGTCCTGCTCGTCCTGCACCTGCCGATGCAGCTGTACGTGCTGCTACCGGAGCAGTTCGGCCTCGGCCACTCGCTGCCGCTCCAGCTCTCCGACCTGGCCTGGATCGCCGCGGTAGTCGCGCTGTGGACGCACGCCCGGTGGGCGCTGGCGCTGACCTACTACTGGAACCTCACCCTGACCGTGCAGGCGCTGGCCACCCCGGCGCTGCGCGGCGCCGACTTCCCCGACTTCGGCTTCCTGATGTTCTTCAGCCAGCACATCCTGGAGGTGTGGGCCGCGGTCTTCCTGATCTGGGGCCTGCGACTGCGCCCCGACTGGTGGAGCTACCGGCTCACGCTGCTGGTGACGGCGGTGTGGGCGATAGTGATGTCCGTCGTGAACCCACTCATCGGGGCCAACTACGGATTCCTCAGCGAGAAGCCGCCGGCCGGCTCGCTGCTGGACCTGATGGGCGGCTGGCCGTGGTACCTGTTCATCGGATACGCGCTGCTCAGCGGGGCTTGGGCACTGATGACCTGGCCGTGGGCCGTGATCACCGCAAGATCGTCCCGGCCGGTCGGCTGAGGCATAAGCGCACCGTTTTACCACCCCGCCACGCGACATGATCGCGGGGTATGTGTGCTTGCTCCGCTCTGCGCACCAGGTATGCTGCGGCCAGGACAAATACTGAGACGAGCGGGGCCCGTCGGCGCAGTCCGACCGCCCTGCCCCGGGTACGAGGGGGTCGAGCCATGGGGCGCGGCCGAGCTAAGGCCAAGCAGGCGAAGGTCGCTCGCGAGATCAAGTACAGCTCGCCGACCACCGACCTCGAGGCCCTTCAGCGAGAGCTGTCCGGAACATCGAGCGGCGGCCGTCAGGTCGACGACCGATTCGACAACAGCGACGATCGTTACCAAGACAGGTACTGAGACCGTCCAGCTCACCGGGCCCCGTGCTGGTGCCCGGCGTGTACCTATTGATGCCCGAGTCCCGCCGATGACACCGCCTGTGTCATCGGCGGGTTCTCGTGCCGACGAAGGCGGCCAGGCTGGCGATGGACTCCAGCGAGTCCAGGTTCATGTCCTCATCCGCCACATCCACGCCGAACCGGTCCCGGATCGCGCTGAGCAGCTTCAGCCCGCCCAGCGAGGTCAGGCCGATCTCCGGGGCGAACAGCGGGGTGTCCGCCGGCAGCGCGTCGACCGTCGCGCGATCCAGCTCGACGGCCTCGGCCAGCAGACCGCGGATCTCCGCCTCGACCGTCATGGGTCCACCTTCTCCAGTTCGAGGTACTCGGGGTAGTCCGGCAACGGGCCCTGGTCCAGCCTGCGGCCCAGGACCGCCAGGCCCTCGGGCTGCGGGCCGGTGACGCGCAGCCCGCACTGGCGGAACAGCACCCGCAGCTCGACGTTGGCCCCGGTCGGCCGGACCGGCACGTGCAGCTCAAGCGCGCCCTCGGCCAGCGCGCGGTCCATCACCCAGCGCAGGAACGCGGGCGCGACGCCCCGCCCCGCCACCCGGCAGGACAACGCGAGCAGCCGCACCCGCCACGCCGCTGCCGCACTCGACTCAG